>PEUO01000200.1:0-10068 GCA_002780715.1 Deltaproteobacteria bacterium CG03_land_8_20_14_0_80_45_14 | reverse complement strand
AATCCCTTTGCGGGGAAGTATGTAGAGAAATTGGATGAACTCATCGATATCGGTGAGGAGTTAGGAGGCATATTGGGGAAGAAGGCTGTCGAGGCGTTGAAGATACCTTCTAAGAATGCCGAGAGTTACGGAAAGGCAGCCATCGTGGGAGTGGATGGTGAGCTGGAGCACGCTGCAGCCATCTTGCACCCCAAACTGGGGACATATTTGCGGGAGGCAGTAGGGGGAGGGAAGGCGATCATTCCTTCCGCCAAGAAAATGGGAGGCCCAGGAACAGAGGTTGATGTCCCTCTCCATTACAAGGATGCAGCTTTTGTCCGGTCTCACTTTGATGCAATGACGGTGAGAGTCCCGGATGCGCCCAGATCCGATGAGATCCTTGTAGCGATCGTTGTCACAAATTCAGGCCGACCGCATCCAAGAATTGGTGGTTTAAAAAAAGACGAGGCTAAAAAAGAAGACGGCCTGAGGTAATTCTCATCCCCTCACTCTTCCCTTTTCCTCATTGAAGGAAGGGGTGGGGTGAGGGATTGAGTGTTATGGGGGAATTTGACCTAACTGACAATTTCAAAATAAATCTTAAATATCGATTTCACCCACAAGTCATTACGGACAACCATAATCAGGAATCGAAGATTACGAGTTGAAAGTGAGAGTAACGTCAAGGCTCACCGGGAGCCAGGTTTATCGGCGACCCGGTGGAGCCGTTTGTTAGCAGATTTACATGATTCTATCTTTGTAATGTTCCGGATCTCTGTGAAGATGCGCTACCGCCGTGATTAGAATTTCCTCTTTTTCTATCACGTAAAGAAGAGCATAGGGGAAACCTTTTAGTATGCAGCGTCGTGTTCGCTGGCCTACTTTTGACCATGCTTCTGGCATAAGCCTAATACGCTCGATAGCTGCAGATGTTTCTTGGAAAAAGCGAAAACCCAACCCAGGTAATTGGTGGTCGTAGTACCGTACAGCCTCATCCAATTCAATATTAGCCGGAGATATCAGCCGAACCTTCAACGTTCATACCTCTTTCTGATTTCTTCCCAATCAATTGCCTCAAGCTCTCCTCGTTTATAAGCCT
This sequence comes from Deltaproteobacteria bacterium CG03_land_8_20_14_0_80_45_14, assembly GCA_002780715.1. Lineage (GTDB taxonomy): Bacteria > Desulfobacterota > BSN033 > BSN033 > UBA1163 > UBA1163. The sequence continues at coordinate 8,990 of PEUO01000200.1, read as the reverse complement.
TATATCGAGCCTCCGATTCAGCTATCCAGCTCTTTTCGATTTCCGGATCTGGCTTGTCAAGGCTGTATAAAATGGCCTCAACTAACCGAATTCGTTCTGTCGGCCTAAGCCCCATTGCTTTCTTTGCTAGTTGATCTACTGACTTCATAGTATCCTCCTTTTCAGTGCTAACGCCAAAGCTCACCGGTTGCCAGGTTTATTGGCAATCCGGTGTAGCCGATTGTTGGACGATCTCATTTCTTGAAAAGGTCGCTGTGCGTGCCGGTCCGTTCAAGCCGAAACGAGTCTTTATCTGCAGTGTAAATCAAGATCCAGTCGGCCTCAATGTGGCAGTCGCGCGACGGCTGCCACGGTCCGATGAGTGGATGGTCTCTGTGGTTCGCTGGAAGTGGAGTGCCCTCGGCCAGAAGCTTGACAACCTCCTGCAGCTTGTGCAGGTCCTTCCCTCGTTTCCGCATGCGCTTGATATCCCGGGAAAACTGCCTGGTCTGCGAGACCTTCTTCATTTCTCCCAGTTCTTGAACATTGCCTCTAACGACTCGAATTCCCGAACGTCTTCGCCGCGACGGCTCTTCTCCAGGGTGGACGCCGTAAGCTCGTTCGGAATCGCGACCGGGAAAGGCAAGCCGCCACGGAGGGATATCTGCCGGTAGAAGATGCGGATCGCCTCCGTGGGAGTAAGGCCAAGCTTGCGAAGAACCCCTTCGGCCTTTTGCTTTGTTTGCGGTTCAATGCGCGCGTGGACGACTGCTGTTTTCATAATCTTATTGTGTCACATTCGCAACACAGATGCAAGATGTTTTTATCTCATCTCTATTTTCTCATTTTCGTCCAACAATTATTATACTGCTTCGACGTTTATCCTAAAAACCAGGTTTCACAGCCCCTTGAAGGGCTTCTATTAAGCCCTGGATGATCTAATAAGAGCCCTTTTTTGCATTATAATGTTCTTTTAACAATGTTATATTGCATCTATATAAATATTAAAAGAAGTTATCCCACCCTCCACGTCAGGGTTATTAATTGTGAAATACGGGTTGTAATATACACCTTTTTTAAACTTCTGGGAAGTGAAAAGTTCAGGATGGAGTCAATGCCTCATTTGATTTTCATAAAGATAAAAGTAAATTCAGACCTTACGGATCAAATCGTCGATATCTGCCGAGCGGAGTTCTTTTAAGAAGAGGTAAAGAAGGTTCGCTGTCCTCTCCACATCGGACCATTTCACCAGTTCCATGGGCGAATGGCTATAGCGGCGGGGGATGTAGAGCCCACCACAGGGGATGCCTCTTCCAGATGTATGGATGGTGGAGGCATCCGTCCAGGTCCTGAAAATATCCTTCTGAAGAGGGATCCTATTCTTTAGGGCTGTATGAATCAGCCTCTCCCGAATTTTCTTTGAATAAATAGTTCCCCATCCCAAGGCATTGACATCCATAGAGCGGATAACCGGTCCCTTTCCGCATTCCGATGTTGCCTGTTGGGGTGGAGTAATAGGATCGGAAGCAGGAACGGTGTCAATGACAATTGCCATATCAGGTTTGAGTGTTTGAGCAGCGACCTTTGCTCCCCGCGAGCCTACTTCTTCCTGCGTAGCGGCAACGAAAAAAAGTTGATAATCTATTTTCTTTGACTTCATCCTCTCGGCCAAATCAATCAGGATGGCACAGCCCGCGCGGTTATCAATGGCCTTGCTGAGTATCGTATCCTTGCCAATTTTTTGAAAATTAGGATGAAACACAATGGGATCGCCGATCTCGATCCCCCACCTCCTGACCTCTTCAGCACCCTCCGCTCCCACGTCAATCCAGAGATCCGAAATGCTTATCGGACGTTTCAGGTCTTCAGCGGTTAAAAGATGACGATTCTTCACCCCCACGACACCGGTATAGATGCCTTTGTCTGAACAAATATCCACCCTGGTGCTGAGAAGGACCCTTTCATCAATCATTCCATTGAGGTCAAAATAGATATATCCCTTGGGAGCAATATATTTAACGAGCATGCCCACTTCATCGGAATGGGCACAGATCATCACCGACTTTTTACCTTTTCCGGTTTTTCCGATGACATTTCCCATGGGGTCCACAGAGACATCCTGGAGGCTCCTTTTTAATTCCGCAGCAATAAATTCAATTACCTTTTCTTCAAATCCACTTCCTCCAGAAATTTCCACTAATTTTTTGAAGAGCCCAAGCATCTTTCACTCCTTTGTCCTTTCTTTAATATTAGCTCTGGTTAATGCGATAATCAAATCTTTATTTGATCTGCCGTAAGCATAAGAACTCCTCTCAATCCTGAGGCTGAGGTTGAGGTTAAGGTTAAGGTTAAGGTTAAGGTTGATGTCTATTCTTTCTGAAATATAACCATGTATTAATCCCGCAGAGAATAAAGGTGAAAACGACGATTAGAAGACGAGAGAATTCAATATACACGATTTTTTCCACATAGTGGAAAATGAATGAGCCTGTATAGACAAGGGCAGGATCATGTTTTGACCTCAACCAAACCTCAAGATGGGTAAGAGGGCAGTACCAATCAAATATCTGAATGACGAAAGCAAAAACGAGACCAGAAATATGGAAGATCTTTACGGTCTTGTTTCTTATTCCCCAAAATACACCAAAAAAAAGAAAGAGAATCCAAAGAAAATGGATCAAAACCACGCCATCCGCAAGAATCTTGTATATCATTGTCTTGAACTTAATCCCAATCTCTTCCTTCTTAAAACGTTATTCTTTTTGACGAATCTCTATTGGGGTAGAGGGGGCAGCTTTCTCTTTGGCCATCTGGAGCAACACGATCGCAGCAATCACTCCGATGCCCCCCAACACCTGTAGAGGGAACAATATCTCTCCTAAAACAAAATAGGCGGTCATGCCTGCGACGACAGGTTCCCAGGTCGCCGTAATGCTTGCGCGGGTTGCGCGGATTTGCTCAATTCCCTTGAAATAGAGACCGAAAGGGATAAGTGTTGAGAAAATAGCGATATAGAGAAAAGCCATCCAGATTTTGAAAGAGTACCCTTCCGAGATGACCTTCATGGGTGAAATGAGGATCCAGTAAAAGACCGCGCCAAACCCAAAGCCGTAGAGAATGAGTGTCCATGAATCGTACTTCTTCAACCCTTTTTCTCCGTAAAGGGCGTAGAAAGAAAAGAAGAGGGAAGAGATCAAGCCGCTCATAATCCCAATCCGGTTCAATCTTAATAGATCCATTCGATATCCCCCTACAGTGAAATAGCATCCTAGGATAGCCAGAAAAAGGGCGATCATCTTCCCCTTTGTGAGGGGTTCTTTCTGAAAAATAAAGGCATAAAGGGCAATCCAGATTGGGGAGAGGTACTGGATCAGAACCGCTGGTCCAACATGGATTTTACTGATCGTATAGTAGTAGGTAAATTGGACGCCTGCTACACCGACAAATCCCAGAACTAAAAAATAAGGAAGATCTTTTAAGGAAATGATGATCCGTTTCCGGTCGAAAAGAATAAGGATGAGGAGGAGTGTAAATGTAGCAATGGTCAACCGGATTTGGACCAGTTCAGCAGGGGGGAGTCCAATGATGAAGAGGGATTTAGCCACCACACTGGAGACACCCCAGAGCGTCGTTCCTATCAGAATATAGAGATAACCACGAGCTTCGTTTTTCCTCATAGACCTTCATCGTTGCATAGAATCCAACAAAAAATCAACCCGGTGAGGGGAATCATTTGAACCTATTAAAAAACATGATATATTAATAAGATATGGCTGCCCACAGGATAAGATGGAAGTGGATCATTGGAGCTCTGTTTGCGCTGATCTTTGTCTTTCTTTTCACCCTTCGTCTCGGCCTTTTTCAGAAGAGGGAATCCGATCTCAAAGAAGAACGTCCCTTTCACGCTCAAACGCAAGTGGATCGGGAGACCTGGATGAATATTTTGCAGCAGGCGCAAAAGATCGGCTATGCTCACCGCCAATTTTATAAAACGGATTCAGGGTACAGGATTCTGGAATCGGTCTTCATGCAGATTAACACCATGGGCATGGTGCAGGACATCCGATACAGGACAGAAGGAAATTTTTATCCCAATTTCACTCTTTCTCATTTCGATTTTGATTTACAATCGAGCCTTTTCCGATTCAAGGCTTATGGGGTGGTGAAAGAAAATACCCTGACCCTTATTACCAGCATACCAGGATCTGAGCAGAAGATCGACATCCACCTCGAAAAGGATATCCATCTTCCTATCGGAATACTCGAAACATTGAATGCTGAAAGCTTACGACCAGGGGAGTCCAGAACCTTCCAGGTTTTTGACCCGACCACTGCAGCACAGCGGCCTGTTAAGGTAGTGATGTTGGCTGAGGAAACGATCCCCATCATGGGAAGACAGGAGAGTGCGAAAAAAGTTTCCGTTGATTTCATAGGTGTTTCACAGTTTGCATGGATCGGGAAAGATGGGGCCATATTAAAAGAAGAGGGATCTTTAGGGATCAAGCTGGAACGGGTGACGAGAGAAGAGGCATTACAAAAGATCGCCCTTTTACCGAATACGGATCTTGCAGAAGTCGCCTCCATCCCTGTGGATAGCGTTCTCAACGATGTGGATCGACTCACTGAATTAAAGCTCAGGTTAGATGGTTTTGAAGAGAAAGACATTTTCCTGAACGGTGGCCGGCAATCTCTAAAGGATAAAGTTTTGACGGTTCGTAGGGAATCAATTTCAAATCTTTCCTCCCAAAAGATTGGTGAAAAGGTTCCTGACCTGATAAAAACATACCTGGAGCCAACTCCTTTTATCCAATCTGACCATCCTGAGATTCAAGCCAAAGTCAAGGAAATCGTTTCTCCGGATGATTCGGCTGTGGTTAAAGTTTATAAATTGATTGAATGGGTAAACAAAAATATTCAGAAAAGGCCTGTTGTGTCTGTTCCTAATGCCCTTGAGACGCTGCGCAATCGGGTTGGCGATTGCAATGAGCATGCAGTCCTGATTGCGGCTTTGGCCAGGGCAGCCGGGATTCCAGCGCAGGTTGAGGCAGGGCTTGTCTATCAAAATGGACGATTTTACTACCATGCATGGAATGTCCTTTATCTCGGCGCCTGGATTACAGCGGATTCGGTAATGGGGCAGTTGCCCGCCGATGTGACACATATACGTTTTGTGCGGGGCGCGGAAAGTCAGATCGATTTGATGGGCATTATCGGGAAAGTAAGGATAGAAATTTTATCAGAATCTTAGAAGTCGAAAGAGCTCTCATATTGCATGACGCATGGGGCATAGAGGTTTGTATCTCAGGGCTTTAGCCCTGACTCATCAGCCCTAAAGGGCTGAGTTACACACCTATGCACTATGCGATCGGGGTTAGGATGGCGATGATCGAATTAAGGAACCTGACCAAGAGATTTGGAGAGATGGTGGCTGTCAATCGGCTCAATCTCTCTGTATCAAAAGGAGAGATATTTGGATTCATCGGACCTAATGGGGCTGGGAAGACCACCACCCTACGAATGATGGGGGGAGTCCTTGCCCCGACAGAAGGCTTAGTGGTGATTGATGGGCTTAATATGGCCAGTGAGCCTGAGAAGGCTAAAAAGAGAATCGGTTTCATCCCGGACAGGCCCTTTCTCTATGAAAAGCTGACGGGTATGGAATTCCTGAGATTTACGGCGGACCTTTACGGAATTAAAGACGATCTGTTCAGGAAAAAGTCGGAAGAAGTTTTAAAGAAATTTTTACTTTACGATTGGGGAGACGAGTTGATTGAATCCTATTCATACGGGATGAAACAACGGTTGATCATCTCGGCTGCCATTCTTCACGATCCAAAGGTGATCGTTGTGGATGAGCCCATGGTGGGATTGGATCCGGCAGGGATCAAAATGGTGAAAGGTCTTATTCGGGATCTCGCCCAACAGGGGACTACACTCTTCATGTCCACACACACCTTAGCCATGGCAGAAGATGTCTGTGACAGAATTGGGATCATTCACAAGGGAGTGTTGATCGCCATTGGAACAATAGAAGAATTGAAACGAAGGGCTCAGGTTCAGGAAGGGGATCTTGAGGAGGTATTTTTGATTCTTACAGAGGGAGTATCCATTCCGTGAGGGAAATCTTAATACTTTTGAGACCCCGTTTTTTGTCTTTCAAAAATCGGGGGGTTTCAAAAAACCTGAAGGGCCGAAAGCTAAGATTCTTCGTTTTGAGCACAATCGGTTTTGCTTTTTGGGCGGGTACGTTTGCCATATTTTACCGTGTCCTGACGTACTTTCAGAGGATAGAAGGTTTTGGCGACATTCTTGCTTACAAACTTCTTTCCATGGCATTGATCACTTTTTTTTCACTTCTCATTTTCAGCGGGATTCTCACCGCCCTCGCTAAACTCTACCTCTCAAAGGATCTATCTCTCATCCACTCTATGCCTATATCGAGAGGGAAAATATTCCTATCTCGGTGGATTGAATCAACAATGGATAGTTCATGGATGGTTTTTATTTACAGCCTTCCTATATTTCTCTCCTATGGCATTGTTTACAAAGCGGGGGTTTCTTATTATGCCACGGTGGCGGTTAATATCTTACCCTTTTGCCTGATCGCATCCAGCCTCAGCGCCCTCATCGTCATGATGGCCGCAGTGGTCCTGCCGGCAGGTAGGATTCGAAGTGTTTTCGTTTTTATGGGGCTTCTCATGTTTCTTCTTCTTATCCTCTCTTTTCGGTTGACGAGACCGGAGAAGTTCGTTCGCCCTGAGGCCTTTGCCTCTCTGATGCTCTACCTCAAGAGTCTGGAGTCGCCGGATTCTCCACTGCTTCCATCCACCTGGTTCTTTGATAGCCTGAAAGCCAGTCTTTCAGGATCCACGAAAAGCGCTTTCTTTCATTCAGCCCTCTCCTGGAGTTTTGCTATCACAATGATCTTTGTCATGAATTGGGTTTCAGGGGCGATTTACTTCAGAGGTTTATCCAAAGCACAGACTGCATCCAGCAGGTTTTTTTCGTCACTGAGTTTTAGGAGTTCGGGATATAGCTTTTTTCTAAAATTTCTTTCTGGACCGACCAGGGCCTTCGCCGTTAAAGAGATTAAGACCTTTTTTCGAGACCAAACCCAGTGGTCACAGATCTTCCTCGTGGCAGCATTGATTGTGATTTATCTCTATAATTTTTCGGTTCTCCCTCTGGATAAAAGCGCCATCAAAATGGAATATCTTCAAAATCTCATCTCTTTTTTAAACATGGGGCTGGCAGCTTTTGTCCTGTCGGCCGTGTCGGCTCGATTTGTCTTTCCCGCTGTGAGCCTTGAAGGCGACGCCTTCTGGATCGTGAAATCTTCACCGGTTTCGATTCGGACTTTCCTCTGGATTAAATTTTTCGTTTATTTTTTCCCCCTTCTTATTCTTTCTGAAATATTGATTATTGCGACGAATATTCTTCTTGATGTAACCCCTTTCATCATGATTATTTCCATCCTGACCATCTTTTTTATGGTTCCAGGTATCATCGCCATGGGAATAGGGCTTGGCGCCATCTATCCGGATTTTCACTCGGAGAACCCGGTTCAGTCTGTGACGAGTTTTGGCGGTCTAATTTATATGACCCTCTGTATAGGGTTTATTGGACTTGTGATCGTACTTGAAGCTGGCCCTGTTTATAATATCTTTATGACAGGTATCCGTGGGCGCAGTCTTAACACATTTCAGTGGATATGGCTGATAGGTTCCTTTGCAATTGTTCTTGTTATTTTTGTTGCAGCTATATTGATCCCAATGCGATTGGGAGAAAAGAAAATTTCACAAGATGAAATATATTCAGGTCGCACGCTCACCCACGCTCGCAATAACTAAAAATAAGCAATTTTGTCACTCTTTCCATCAAAGGTTAAACGGAGCTTAAGGAACTATTGGCATGCCATGCGCTGTGATTTCGTGGAAAGTATAAAGCAGGAGGATGATATTAAATAGAGCCAAAAGGGCCTGTCTTCACGCAGGGAGACAGGCCCTTTTCTATTACCAGTTGGGGATGAAGAAGAGGAAGGCGAGAGAGGTGATAATGAAGTAAACAAAGAATACCATGAGCAGATAGCCCATAATATCCCTGAAGTTTAACTTCGCCACAGCAAGCATGGCAATGGCCCAGAAGGGCTGGATCATATCGGTCATCATGTCAGCCCAGGCAAAGGTAACGACCGTTGTTCCCATCCCAATGCCCAATTCCTTGGCAGCAGGAACAATATAAGGCGCTACGACCGCCCACTCCCCGCCGCCAGAGGGAATGAGGTAATTGAGAACCCCTCCATACCAGTAGACGAAAAGTGGGAAGGTCTGTGGGTTCGAGATTGCCACAAAGGCATTTGTAAATACAACAGAGAGTCCGGTGAATTTGAAGAGACCGAAAATTCCAGCATAGAACGGAAACTGAATGACGATTCCCCAGACCGCCTTTCCTGCATCCTCCGTTGCCTTCAAAAATGACCAGGGTCTCCAGTGGAAGAGGATGCCAAGACCCAGGAAAGCGAAATTAATGACATTGAGTGTCAGTGAAAGGCCTTTGGTTGAGAAGTGCCAGATCAACCAGACCAATACACCAATGAAGACGATGATATTGAACCCAGGCCACCAGTTCATCCAGTCTGAAGGACTTTCCCACTTGGTAGGTTTTGAAGGGGCCTCATAAAGTTTCAATTGATTCATCAACTCAGGTTTCACGACAAAAGCCTTTTCCGGTCTTGGATGCATCAATGCCATCAGGATAGTGACCACGACCACGATGATGATGGTGAGGATTAAATTATAAGGATGGAAGATCGTCTGGGATACAGGGATAACCTGATCCATTAATTTTGCTTTGATCAAGAAGTTATCCGGAGTTGCCACGAGTAATGTGGCTGAACCCGAAAGCCCAGCGTGCCAGGTGCAACCGAGGCCGAGATAGGCAGCCGCAACCAGTAATCGGTAATCAACCTTTGGATTTCGTCTGACAATAAAGAGGGCCAGCATCGCGCTCGC
>PEUO01000167.1:753-4642 GCA_002780715.1 Deltaproteobacteria bacterium CG03_land_8_20_14_0_80_45_14 | reverse complement strand
CCATGCGGAACCCGTCGGCGCCTATCCGACGTTTCATCTGGCTGAAATGAGCCTCGCAGGGAGCCCTGTCATCGTATCCGCACAAACCCCTCAGGCAGGGATCTCTTCTGAGACGCTTCACCAAGTCCTTCACGTACGGAATCTGGAGAAGCTGCCTGAGCATCAAAGCTCGAAGATCCCACACCGGATCGTACGCTACAGGCTTCCCAGCTCCCTCCCTGTGAAGGCCCTTCCAGAGGATGGAATGGACAGGGGTTAAATCCAAGTTCTCGAATAACAGTCTGGGAGAACCGACCTCCTTTTCCATTATCCATCAAAAGGGAGGTTGGGTCTCCCACAATAAAAAACAATTATTGAATTCGCCCGCGTGTGCACGCTTCCACGCTCAATAGTTTCTCTCTGTTTCTTTAAGAATCATACTTCTCTGAAAATCCGTCATTCCACCGCTTACAGATTATCCACATGAGCCTTGGCAGGTTTAACCCGTCTGGCGGTCGTTTCGGAATGGGTTGCCGCACAGGCGCATACTTCTCCCCAACAACATACAGGGTTAAGTCAAAATCCTGCTTAGTCTAAGTTTCCGAATAGAACGCATAAGTCGATTGAGACTGCTGTTTCGAGGCGGTCTTTGAGACTCAAAAGAAAATTTTATTGATACTTAAGTGTTCGTTTTAACCATGATTGTTGCTGTAGAGAACGGTTTAATTGTCCTCGACTTCCAGAAAATTCAGCCGACGACATTTGAACTCTTCAAAAGTTGTTGTGGAAAAATTTCAGAAACAAAATTTAAACCGTTAGCCTTACGTAATACCTCAACACCTACCCCCTACCCTCTACGTTTCTTGATTTAACAGGTTCTTGCTGAGAGCTACAGTTGTCGTCGTCTGCAGCTGCGGGCCCGCCGACAACCGCTCCACTTTTTCCATCATCCACTCTTCTCGTGGGAGTCGGCGGCTCGCTTCCGAAGACCCGGAACCAAGCCTTTTTTGTTTCTTCAGGCCATGCGTTAAGCCCGTCACATGCATAAACATCGGGAACGAGTGCGGGGAACTCCTTTAAAATCCTCTTAGCCCTTATGAGAACATCGTTTGAAGCTTTTTCTAACTTTTCCTCAGCCATCATGTTTATTTCTTCGATTTTCTGGCGAAATATCCGGCGAATTTGAAGGGCATCCATCCCCCTTCCCTCTTCATTTTCAGCCATCTCGCCTACTTCTTGAAGTTTCTCTATCTCCTTCTTTTCAAGCCACTTAAGCCAACCAGCCAAGTTAATGGCGTTCTCAGCCTCTTTTTCAGCCTCCTCTTTCTTCTGCTCCTTCCATCCAATTTTTGGAGCCAACTTAAAGAGTATTGGACGCACAGTCTCGGGAGTTTCGCCGACCCTAACAGCAACCTCCTCGTCCCTGGGTTCTATGAAGAACTTGAACTCATGCCTCAACTCATCAACCGCCTTTATAACATCATTTAGGACATACTCAGTCATTCCAGTTGAAGGCTGCTGAAGTTTAAAGCCCGAAGGTGGAATACCTGACAATTTTCGGAAGTTCTCCATGGCTACGGCTATGCTTCCAATTGCTTTGGCCGTCTCAACATTTCCTTTTTGCGTCTCTTCGATGATTTGCTGGCTCAGGTATTGCTCTATTCGCCAGACATGGATGCTCGCTTCGTTCGGGTCCAGTTTTTCTAAAGTAGGACGCAACTCTTCTTCAACGAATTTAGATAAGTTGCCTTCGCCATCTTTGACCTTTTTAAGTGCATTTCTTGTGAATTTGTTGAGACTTAGTTTTATGGGTTGATGTCCACCTTCTTCTTTGGGTCTTCCGCCCAGAGCCAAAATTAAGCCCATAGTTTCATGGTCATGATTCTTTATTAAGTTTACCCTTTTCTTACCGACAAGATGGAAAATGACAGAACAAATAGTGATTAATGAAAAAGAAGCCTTAGTGAAGAAATATCGCATAAGACCGACAGGAAAAGGCGGCGCAACCCTCGAAACAAGCATCCCAAAGGAAGTTTTCTGCCGTGAGGCTCGTCGGCTTGGCTTGACTTTTGAAGAGGCTCTTGAAAAACTCGTGGCTGTCTGGCGCTACAACAATTTCAGAGGGCTTCACCTTTCGTTCGAACCAGCAACAGACAAAGAGAAGCAATGAACGTGGAAAGAGGGAAGGCGAGAGGCTAAAAATGAATGAGGAAGATTTGAGATTAGTCAAGCAAATAGTTAAAGAAACCGTCGCCGAAATTCTGGACACAGAAGTATGGGACGCCATTTTCGAGCTTGTCAACGGACAGGAAGCTGGGATCACAGCGTTCAAGCAACGTTTAGGTGCTAAAAAAGGAGTAACCCCAAAGCCTTCTTGGAACCCGGATAAAATTAAATGGGTGCAAGCTGAAGGCTCAAGTGGACCATATGAACGCAGCGAAGACGTTAATAACCCAGAGTTTAAAGCGATGTTGAAGGATCTGGCTCAGCATAACGGAAGGCTCTCACGTGAAGGCCGTTTTTATTGGGTCTTCCGTTCAGGAAGCGTTGTTGGAAGGAAAAAGCAAGGAAAGGCTGCTGAAGTCAAGCCTGAAACCGGTTCGCATCCGGCGGCGCAGTTTCCTGAGGATCTTAGAAACCTATTGTCGTTCGAGACACGAGCTGACGACATAATAATTCGACCACGCCAGTTCTTAGGCAGCGAAAATTTCGCCAAAATCGCGGACATAGTCAAAGGGCACGGCGGCGAGTATGTTTCAGCGGGCAAAAACAGCCACTTCAAGATTCCGGTCAAAAGTTAAGCTAACATTAACGGAGGGAAAGCATTGATAGGCTGCAAACTCTTCCCATGGCACAAGGCAAGCAAGTATACGTCGCAGTCTCTCTATGCCCCTAAGCCCGGAGGGCTACAGTATGAGTGACAGCCAGAACCATTATAAAACTTCTTTTGGAGACACTTTCTTTAGACTTTGGGTTTCCAGGCATGATGCTTACGCTGTTCAACAACCAGACGGCTGCTACCTGAAAGTTGACAAGCCATTAACAATTGAAGTCATCCAGAAACATTTGAAAGGCGAAATTACAGTTGGTCTTTACCAGCTTGATAAGGCTAACATGGTTAAATGGCTTGTTTTTGATCTGGACCCTGAAAAAATTGAGGACCCTTTGTCAACTGCAAAGCTGATAATTCGAGAATGTGTTTTGAAGCCTACTATTGAAAAGCCAAGGTTTTACAGAAAGAGCGTGTTGCTTGAGGCAAGCAGACATCCTGACCCAAGCTACCACGTTTGGGTGTTCCTTGAGCCTTCACCGGTTCCAGCAAAAGTGGCGCGTTGGCTTGCACTAAAAATTCTTGAACATGCAAACATCAATCCGAAGCTTGTTGAAGTTTTCCCAAAACAAACAGAACTGACAAAGCATAGGCCCTATGGCAACTTGGTTAAGGCCCCGTTGGGCTTGCATAGAGCTGCAAACAAATGGAGTTATTTCTTGGATTTTGAAACTTTGAAGCCTTTACCGTGCAGTTGCATCTTTAACGTTCAAGGCGTTTCGTTCTTGGAATCGGATTTAGCCGTGATTTGCAGGTTTGAAGAGAAGAAGCATGTTCAAGTCAAGTTTGAATTGCCGAAAAGCCTGAAGCCTTTAGGCAGCGAAGAGGAAGAATGGGTAGCCAGGTGGCTGGCTAAACGCTGGGTCCCTGGGCATCGGAACCAGCTTGAACTATCGTTTCTGGGGCTTTGCATCAAACAGGGAGTAGCCTACAAGTCTGCCCTTCGAATAATTGACAGAGTAGCCGAAATCACCAACGACGAAGAGAAACTGCAGCGGTTTCAGCTGGTGAAGTACCATTATGAGCAGAGGCGAAGCCTCGGCGTCCAGCTTAAAGGAGTTTCCGGCATCAGAGAACTTT
>PEUO01000167.1:0-734 GCA_002780715.1 Deltaproteobacteria bacterium CG03_land_8_20_14_0_80_45_14 | reverse complement strand
TGAAGGAAATTCTACAGAAACTTGAACGCGAAGAATCGGGAAGAAAGAGTCAAGCAGACCGCATTGTTAACCTTGCAGTTAAAGCGGGTGCAGAGTTTTTCCACGACGACTCCAGAAACTGTTTTACCCGGGCAACCCACAGCGAAGCAGCATCTATCCACCGCATCAGGAGCAGAGATTTCAAAGTTTGGCTTTCAAGATTGCTGTGGCTAAATGAGAAAAAGGCAGCCTCAAGCGAGGCGTTGAACAGCGCCATCAACGTGCTTGAAAGCAAGGCGTTGTTTGAAGGCCGACAGATTAAACTTTACAATAGAGTGGCACCAGACCCAGATGGAGACGGCGTATGGATTGACATGTGCAATAATAAATGGCAGGCCATCCACGTCACAGTTGAAGGCTGGCAAATAGTTGACAAACCACTAATTCTCTTCAGACGATATAGCCATCAGCAGCCTCTAACGACTCCGGTGCGGGGCGGCGACCCAAACCTGTTTTTCAAGTTCATTAATTTAGCCCAAGACGATGAAGACACCCAGATACTCCTCATCGTCGCAATCATTCACTTCTTGATCCCTGCCATCCCACATGTAATCCTTGTACTATATGGTATTCAAGGCTCTGCAAAAACATCATTGCTCAAGCTAATTCGAAGTCTGATTGACCCCTCTTCAGTTGATGTGCTAACTATTCCAAGAGAGGAACGTGAGCTTGTTCAACAGCTTTCGCATCATTGG
>PEUO01000032.1 GCA_002780715.1 Deltaproteobacteria bacterium CG03_land_8_20_14_0_80_45_14 | reverse complement strand
TTAAAAATGAATTTGATTGAAACCCCTTTCATTTCTTTCTTGATTGAGAAGGGAATAATCGGTCAGGAAGATTTAGAAAAAATTGCTTCTTCAAATGGAGAACCCAAGGGAATCTCCATTGAAGAACTTTTGCTTGCTTCAGGGCTCCTTACAGAAAACAAGTTTCAATCTTGTCTCAAAGAGTTTTATGGAGTCCCTCTTGCAACTCAAGAAGATTTTCCAAAAGAACCCGTTTTAGTCAACCATCTATCGATTCAATTCATGAAGGAGTCGAGGTTTATCCCCGCCCGTCTAATGAATAACGAATTAACAGTCATTATGAGCAATCCATTAGATTTTTATGCCATTGATGCCATACGACTGGCGACAGGTTGCGATGTTCGAGTCCTCTATGGGAAAGAAGAGAGTATTAACTGGACCATTGAGCAACACTACGGGTCGGGTGTGACCTCTATGGAAAAAATTATTGAGGATATGGATAGCCTACCCGAATACCGTGCAGAAGATGAAGAGGATATTGACCATCTCCGAGACATGGCTTCTGAGGGTCCCGTCATTCGGCTGGTCAATCTCGTCATTACCAGAGCGATTGAGTTGAGGGCCAGCGATATCCACTTTGAGCCCTTTGAGGGTCAGTTCAGGGTGCGCTACAGGGTGGATGGGGTGCTCCATGATGTGGAATCCCCTCCTAAGCGCCTTCAAGCAGCAATCGTTTCCCGTGTCAAGATTATGGCCAAACTGAATATTGCAGAGAGACGTCTTCCGCAAGATGGAAGGATCATGCTCCGGGTGAAAGGGAAGGAGGTCGATTTCAGAGTTTCTTCTGTCCCTACGATCTATGGGGAGAGTATCGTTTTAAGAATTTTAGACAAGGACAGTATCCTATTGGATATTGGGAAATTGGGTTTTCCAGAAGATACGCTGATTGGATTCAATGATCTCATTCAGAAACCCCATGGAATTATTCTGGTCACCGGTCCGACCGGAAGTGGAAAGACGACAACCCTTTATTGCGCCCTGGAGAAGATCAATTCCTCTGAGAAGAAGATCATCACCGTAGAAGATCCTGTGGAATACCAACTGAGAGGAATCAATCAGATCCAAGTGAAGCCATCCATCGGGCTCACCTTTGCTAATGCCTTACGGTCCATTGTCCGCCAAGATCCTGATGTCATCCTCATTGGCGAGATTCGAGATACAGAGACTGCTGAGATCGCCATTCACTCTGCACTGACCGGGCACCTTGTCCTGAGCACCCTTCATACCAATGATGCTCCAAGCGCCATCACACGACTTATCGACATGGGAATGGAAGATTATCTTCTCTCCTCGACCATTATTGGAATATTAGCGCAGCGTCTGGTGAGAGTGGCCTGTCCTTTCTGTCGGAAACCCCATTTGCCTAATCCCGTGATTCTAAAGGAGATGAGGGCGGAGGGGCAACGCTTAGCCAATTTGAATATTTTTGAGGTCAAGGGATGCGAAAAATGCTCGAACACGGGTTATTGGGGGCGGTCAGGAATATTTGAATTTCTGGAAATCACCGATGGTATCCGAAGGCTCATTTTGGAAAAAAAGGATTCTACGATTATCAAGGAAATGGCCCGGAAGAATGGGATGAGAACATTGAGAGAAGATGGTTGGCTAAAGGTGAAGCAGGGGAGGACTACCATTTCAGAGGTCTTGAGGGTGACTCAAGCAGAGGAGATGATTTAGAGAAACCATGGCGCAATATCTTTACAGGGCTGCGACTCTCGATGGACAAACCGTGGAGGGTTTCATGGACGGAAAGGATGAAGAAAACATTGTCCAGAGCCTTCATCAATTGGGCTATATCCCCATTCGAATCACCTCCACCCAAGAGAGAAGACCTCGTCTCCGTTTGTCCTCATTTTTACCACAGCGTGTTGGAGTAAAAAACCTGCTCATCTTTACTCAAGAACTCTCCACGCTCATCTCAGCAGGTTTGCCTCTCGATCGAAGCCTCAGTATCTTAGGGACTCTCACGGAGAATGAGCGATTGAGTGAGACCGTGAAGGATGTTCTAAAGCGGATCGAAGGAGGGAACTCTTTGGCCGAGGCATTGGGAAATCATCCTCGTATTTTCCCAAAACTTTATGTCAATATGGTCAAGGCCGGAGAGTCAGGAGGTTTTTTAGAAGTGATCTTGTCCCGATTAGCTCAATATCTACAAAGCACAAAAGAGATCAGAGACTACCTGATCTCCGTGATGATCTATCCTTTGATTCTGATCATTGTCAGCGGGGTTTCCATTGCTATCTTGATGACCTTTGTGATTCCGAGATTTGCAAGGATCTTTTCTGATATGGGACAGGCCATCCCTTTGTCCACCCAGATCATGCTGTCCATCAGCCACTCCGTAAAGAGTTATTGGTGGATGGGCTTAGGGATCATCGTGATGATTTATCTTGGGCTAAGGATATATAACCAAGACGAAGAAAGGCGCTTGAGGTGGGATAAATTTAAGTTGAGATGGGTCGCTGTTGGAGACCTCATCAAGAAAGTGGAGGTGGCTCGGTTTTCAAGGACTTTGGGGACTTTGATCCAGAGCGGCGTTTCGATTTTACCTGCCCTCAATCTGGTGAAAGAAATCTCTCAAAATCGAGTCATATCAAGATCCATCGCCCATGTCCATGACCGATTGAGAGAGGGGAAGGCCATTTCCAAATCATTGGAGGAGGCAGAGGTTTTTCCTCCTTTGGCTGTTCACCTGATCAGTGTGGGGGAGGAGACCGGAAAGCTCGATGCGATGCTGATCAAGGTGGCTGAAGCCTACGAGGAAAATGTTCGAAATGCTATCAAACGGTTTGTCTCGTTATTGGAGCCACTGATCATTTTAGTCATGGGAGCTGTGGTAGGATTCATCGTTATTTCCATGCTGTTGGCCATCTTCAGCATTAATGAAATTCCTTTTTAAATTTACCCCCTCACCCCAACCCTCTCCCCAAGGGGGACTGTGTCGTAAAGGGGAAAATGGTAAAAATGTCATGCTGAACTTGTTTCAGCATCTAATAAATTCAATGAGTTGCGAGACCCTGAACCAAGTTCAGGGTGACAAAAAGGCGATTGTGACACAGTCTCAAGGGGAGGGGGGAAGGCTGGGGAATGGGAGGAAAAATGAAAATGAGGATCAGGCCAGGAGAACGAGGGTTCACGCTGATTGAGATCATGATTGTGGTGATCATCATTGGATTGCTGGCCGCCTTGGTGGCGCCAAAATTATTTGGGAAGCTAACCATGGCGAAACAAAAATCAGCCAAGGCGCAAATTGAACTTTTTGGCGCCGCCCTCGATGCATTCCGGCTCGATACAGGAAGATACCCCGCCACGGAGGAAGGGTTAAAGGCCCTTCGGGAAAAACCTTCTGGGGCGGAGAACTGGGATGGTCCGTATCTTCCCAAAGAGATTCCACTCGACCCATGGGGAAAACCTTATGTCTATAAATCTCCGGGCGAGCACGGCGAATACGACCTTATCTCTTTTGGTCTTGATGGGGTGGAAGGAGGAGAGGGTGAGAATCAGGATATCGTCAGTTGGAAGGATGTCGGGAAATGAGAGACAGAGGTTTTTCACTGGTTGAAATGATTGTTGTTTTGGTTATCCTCAGCCTCTCCATTTCGTTAGTCACTCCATCCCTGTCCCGATTCTTCAGGACAGTGGAGTTAAAAGGAGCCGCCAAAAAGATTTCAGGAATCCTTCGTTATTGTCGGAGTGAAGCGGTGAATAAGGGATTGGTCTATCAGGTTCTTTTTGATTCCGATTTGAGAGAGGTAAGGGTTCAATCCAAGGAATCAACAGAGGCAAAAAAAGAAGAAGAAAATAAAAAGGAGGGGAAGGTCCCTAAAAAGGCGTATTCACTTCCCGATGGAATCCGAATTAAAAAGGTGGATGTGGCTTCGCCAGAATACTCTTCTGACTTCCCGACGATTGAATTCTACCCCAACGGTGGATCCAACGGAGGTTCAGTTCTCTTGGATGGCCAGGACCGTAATGGTTTTAATATTGAGGTCCATTTTCTAACAGGGATGGTAAAGGTTGTAAAAGTCGAAGGCCTCAAACAATGAAAACTAAAGGATTTACACTGATCGAAGTGTTGGTTGCTGTCGCTATCTTAGGAGTCGGGCTGACCATTATCATCGAACTCTTTTCTGGCGGACTCCGTCTTGGAAGGGCCTCTGAAGAGTATACGAGGGCAGTGAATTATGCTCGTATGAAAATGGAAGAGATAGCGGTCAAACCAGCGGTGGCAGAGGGGATAGAAGAAGGTAAGTTTGATGATACGTTTCATTGGCAGGTGGAGGTGAAGAAAGTGAACCTTCTTCCAGTGGAAAATAAGCCAGACTTTAAACCGCCGGCTCAATTTTTTCAGGTTCAAATCAACATATTCTGGAAGTCGGGTTCTAAGGAAAGGTCTACCCATATTGAGTCTTATAAGACCATCAAATTGGAAGATGATGAGAAGAAGAGCTGAAGTTTTTTCCATGTTCAATGTTTATTAAGACCGCACCTGAAAACCCCGTCCTGTGGACGGGGATGAAAGGTGCGTCTGCTGAAAGCAGAAAAAATAAACCAGATGCTGAAAC
>PEUO01000124.1 GCA_002780715.1 Deltaproteobacteria bacterium CG03_land_8_20_14_0_80_45_14 | reverse complement strand
TGAACCTAGTATGGTACAGGGCGAAGCCCTGAACCTAGTATGGTACAGGGCGAAGCGAAGAATCTCAATAGTTTGTGAACTCACCGAGAATTGCTGATATCTTCGCAAATTTTCTTGACAAAATAATTTTTTTATATATATTTATCTTTTTAATTTAATGTATAAAAATTAGAACGAAATGTTTACTTTAAAATTGGATAAAATTCCTGAAGAGGGTCTGGATCTAAAGTGGGAAGAAGAAAGGGCTTCCTTGTTAACCTACCTGGAAGACCTTTCAAAAATTGACTTTGACTTCGAGACCCCGCTTCAATCAGAGGTTAGCATTAAGAAGGTAGGTCGATCGGTCTTCATCACAGGGAAGGTTCAAACTACTCTTCAATTACAGTGTGTAAGGTGTTTGAAAGAATTCTCCTATCCCCTTTCTACCACCTTTGAACTCCCCCTACACCCTTTAAAAGAAGCTCCCTCTGAGGAAGAGACCGAATTGGGCAGCGAGGAGATGGAGTCGAGTTTCTTCGAGGGAGGAGAAATTCACCTCTCTGAGATCGCCTGCGAACAGATATTTTTAGAAATCCCTTACCAACCTCTTTGTCAGGATGAATGTAAAGGGCTTTGCCCGATATGTGGGAAAGATCTAAATCTCTCTTCCTGTAAATGTGCGAAGGAGGAATTGATATCAGGCTTTTCTGGTCTTAAGAAATTAAAGCTTGATTAATGCCATTATAATCTGTTATGTGGAAAAGATATGGCAATTCGGTCAAATTCTCAGCTCGACATCTGTAAACCCCGTTAGAAATTCCAGTGGGGCATTAAACCCCGCCGGAATTATTCTAAAATCTAACCCCGCTGCAGAGCCCTGCACCGCATGGTGTACAGGGCAGAGCAGCCTGGCATTAATTTCTAACGGGGTAAATAATTTTAACGGATGAGAAAGGATGCTTTCAAATGGGAGTTCCAAAACGGAGAACCTCATCAGCAAGAAGGGATCAACGCCGAGCCCATAAAAAATTAAGCGCTCCCAACTTCTCTCTGTGTCCTCAATGCCATGAACCCTTACTCCCTCACCATATCTGTCCCCATTGTGGCACTTACAAGGGGAGAGAGATTATCAAGGTGGAGGAAGAAAAATAAACCCCGTTAGAAAGGACGGGACCCGTTAGAAATAAGTCTCCCTGAACAGATGCCACTACCCCCTCGGGGGAGTGGATTTCTAACTGGGTTTGCATTAATTTCTAACGGGGTAAATAATTTTAACGGATGAGAAAGGATGCTTTCAAATGGGAGTTCCAAAACGGAGAACCTCATCAGCAAGAAGGGATCAACGCCGAGCCCATAAAAAATTAAGCGCTCCCAACTTCTCTCTGTGTCCTCAATGCCATGAACCCTTACTCCCTCACCATATCTGTCCCCATTGTGGCACTTACAAGGGGAGAGAGATTATCAAGGTGGAGGAAGAAAAATAAACCCCGTTAGAAAGGACGGGACCCGTTAGAAATAAGTCTCCCTGAACAGATGCCACTACCCCCTCGGGGGAGTGGATTTCTAACTGGGTTTACTGAAATTTCTAACGGGTCGGGGGTTTAAGCCCGCCCTTTCTATGAGGAATTTTCGAAGACTCGACTCTATGAGAAGTTTTAGTTATATCACCCCTGATAGGAATGGCGAGGCTTTCTAACGGGGTAAACATTGAGGATCATGTTAGGGGAAAGTTTGAAATGAAGATCGCGGTCGATGCTATGGGAGGGGATTTTGCCCCCCCCAATATTGTTGAAGGCGGCTTTTGGGCGGCAAAACAATATGGAATAAAGGTGGTTTTGGTAGGGGATGAGGATCAGGTAAGTAAGGAACTGTCCAAATATCCTACTTCGAAACTTCCTATCTACATCCATCATGCCCCATTCGTGGTCGCCATGCACGACTCTCCTTCTACTGTGATCCGAAGGATGAAAGATACCTCTATTAAGGTGGCGCTCGATTTGGTCAAAGAAGGGCAGGTCAGTGGAGTTATTTCCGCCGGGAATTCAGGAGCGGCGATGGGCTTAGCGATGTATATCTTGAAAAAATTGGAAGGCGTAGAACGACCTGCTATCGCCACCATCCACCCTACCACGAAAGGCAGCACGGTCCTCATCGATTCTGGCGGCAATGTGGATTGCAAACCCACTCATCTCGTTCAGTTTGCGATGATGGGAGATGCTTATGCGAAATATATCTTGAGAAAGGAAGATCCTCGGATTGGCGTGTTGAGCAATGGAGAGGAGGAAGGAAAAGGGAATGAATTAACGCGGGAGGTGCACGACATTTTATCAGAGACCGATTTGAACTATATCGGTTATGTAGAAGGTAGGGATCTCAATAACGGAGAGGTGGATGTCATTGTCTGCGATGGTTTCGTTGGAAATGTGGCGTTAAAAATAAGTGAAGGGCTTTGGGAAACCATCCACGCTATTCTTAGGTGGGAGGCACAGGATAATATCAGGGCGAAGATGGCTTATTTCCTGATGAAACGAGCTATTCGTCGGTTGGAAAAAAGATTGGACTACTCTGAATATGGAGGAGCTCCTCTTTTAGGGATTAATGGCAACTGTGTCATCTGCCACGGTTCATCGAATGCAAAAGCGATCATGAATGCAATTCTGTTGGCATCGAACCTGGCCAAGAATAGATTAAATGAACATGTCATTGAAGAGCTTAAGGAGAAGCAAGACATGCTTCGTCTGGGACAAAAACGACAGGAGAAGGTGAACGGGTCAGTGAAATCGATACATTGATTCCCTAAAAGAAGAACAGGGGGAAAGTGGATTGGATTATTTTCTTACGCCAGAACAAAAGATGATTCGAGACTTGGCAAGGAAGATCGCCGAGGAGAAAATGCTACCGGTCCGGGCGGAATTGGATGAGAAGGAAGAGTTCCCCTGGGAGATTGTTAAAATCAGCGCGGAAGCTGGTCTCATGGGGGTCTCCATGCCAGAAGAGTACGAGGGCTTTGGAGGAGGTATCTTAGAATATTGTTTGGTAGCAGAGGAATTGAGCCGTGTCTGTCTCGGGATCGCAACCAGTGTGGTAGCAAGCGGCTTGGGCGCTATGCCCATCCTGCTTTTTGGAAACTCTCAACAGAAGAAAAAATATCTTCCTGATATTGCTAAAGGGAAAAAATTGGCTGCTTTTGGGTTGACCGAAGCGGATGCAGGAAGTGATGCAGGTGCCATACGAACGACTGCTACTCGAAAGGGGGAGGGGTATGTTTTAAATGGAACCAAGCAGTGGATCACCAACGGTGGGGAGGCCGAAGTCTATTCAATCATTGCCATGACCGATCGGTCAAAGGGTCCTAGAGGGGCAAGCGCCTTGATTGTCGAGAAGGGAACCCCAGGCTTCAATTTTGGGAAGAAGGAGAAGAAGATGGGCATCAGGGCCTCTGCTACCCGGGAACTGGTCTTCCAAGATTGCTTTGTTCCTAAAGAAAACCTCATTGGAAAAGAAGGCATGGGGTTTATCGTTACCATGAGGACTTTTGATCGAACCCGACCTGGGGTGGGTGCCCAGGGTGTTGGATTAGCCCAAGGGGCACTCGATGAGGCGGTCCGTTATGCCAGAGAGCGAGAGCAGTTTGAAAAAAAGATCATCTCTTTTCAGGCTGTTCAACACATTTTAGCTGATATGGCCACTCTTGTGGAGGCTGCCAGGGCATTGGTCTATTCTGTAGCCCGCTATATTGATCGATCAGAAAACCCAAAAGAGGTTTCAAAGGTCTCTGGAATGGCCAAGGTCTTTGCCAGTGATGTCGCCATGAAAGTGACGACCGATGCGGTTCAGATCTTCGGAGGCTATGGATACATGAGAGATTATCCCGTTGAAAAGATGATGCGGGATGCAAAAATTCTTCAGATCTACGAAGGGACGAATCAGATCCAGCGGAATGTGATCGGTCTGGAATTGAACAAGGAATACGCTGGGAAAAAGGGACTTCGATGAAGTTAATCGCTTTTGTTTTCCCAGGTCAAGGATCCCAGTATGTGGGCATGGGAAGAGAACTCTTCGAAAATTTCGGTGTGGCGAAACAGATCTTTGAAGAGGCGGATGATGCCCTCCATTTCTCTATTTCGGCGCTTTGTTTTAAAGGGCCTGAAGAGGCGTTGAAGTTGACTGAAAATACTCAACCTGCTGTATTGACGACCAGCATCGCCACACTTAAAGTTCTCCAGGCGGAGAAAGGAATCGCCCCTCAATTGACTGCAGGGCATAGCCTTGGAGAATATAGCGCATTGGTGGCTTCTGGAGCGCTTACCTTTTCCGAAGCCGTTAAAATGGTCCGTCTCCGTGGAAAATTTATGCAGGAGGCTGTCCCTGTGGGAGAAGGGGCGATGGCTGCTGTCCTCGGTATGGAGCGGGAGCAGGTTGAAAGGCTTTGTGAAGAAATTTCTTCCGGAGAAGTTCTTACCCCTGCGAATTTTAACTGTCCAGGTCAAATCGTCATCGCTGGCCATTCAAAAGCGGTCGAGCGGGCGATTGAGAGAATAAAACAGGAAGGGAAGAAAGCGGTCCTCCTTCCAGTCAGCGCTCCATTTCATTCTCCCCTCATGAAACCAGCAGGGGAGCGTTTGAAGAAGGCATTGGAGGAGATTTCTGTTGGTGATCTGAAAGTTCCGGTGGTGACAAATGTAGAGGCAGAGATCAATACTTTAAAAGACAGGGTGAAGGGATTATTGGTGGCTCAGGTATCAAGTCCTGTCCGCTGGGAAGAGTCCATGAGGAAGATAATCGAAAAAAGGATCGAACAGGTCTTGGAAATAGGGCCTGGAAAAGTTCTTTCAGGTTTGATGAAACGGATTGATAGCCGTGTAGAAACTAAGAATTTAGAAGATCTCCAGACCTTAAAAAGCATAGAGCATAGCGCATAGAGCATGGCGTAACCCCGCCCTTGCCCTATCCTTGTGAGGGGGTGGGGGGATCTTGAATGAATGCATTTGTATGATCTACGCTTTGCGCCATGCACTCAGCGCTTTGCGATTTTCTGATTTATGGAGGAAGAATTGAAACTTACGGGGAAAGTAGCTTTGATCACTGGGGCGGCTCAGGGGATTGGAAAGGCGGTTGCCCTGCTTCTGGCTCGAAACGGCGCAGATATAGTTGTCTCGGATATCAATCTTGAAAAAGCGGAAGAGACGGCCAAGGAGATTGAGTCGATCGGCCCAAAAGCCATGGCGATCAAAGTGAATGTGGCCAATTTAATGGATGTAGAGCGAATGGTGGAGGCCATCTTAGAAAAGTTTGGTAAGATAGATATTTTGGTCAATAATGCTGGGATTACCCGCGACAAGCTAATCCTTCGGATGACAGAAGAGGATTGGGATGCAGTCCTCAATGTCAATTTGAAGGGGACGTTTAATTGCACCAAAGCGGTTGTCAGACACTTGGCGAAGCAGAGAAGCGGCAAGATTGTTAGTATCGCCTCAGTGGTTGGAGAAATGGGGAATGCAGGGCAGGTGAACTATTCTGCTTCAAAGGCTGGGGTGATCGGTTTAACCAAAACCATTGCGAGGGAGTTCGCCCAGAGAGGGATCAATGTCAATGCCATCGCTCCCGGATATATTGAAACCCCGATGACCGAGGCCCTTCCAGAGAAAGTGAAGGAAGTATTAAAGCGGTTAA
>PEUO01000226.1 GCA_002780715.1 Deltaproteobacteria bacterium CG03_land_8_20_14_0_80_45_14 | reverse complement strand
CGGAAGAGATTGCTGAGCGTTTGGGTGCGGGTTTAAGAGGGTGCGTGTGTTTTGAGGATTTTTTCGGCTGCTTCCTTAACTACTTGGCGCTCGGCGATTTTCTTGAGGTCTTTTATGGTGAGGTCTATGTCAAGGATTCCGTTGAGTTCTTGTAGTGGATCGGGCGCGGGCTTTACGATGAGGGCGTCTCCTTTGGCCTTGATTTCGATTGGGTCTCCAGCTTTTAAGCCGACCTTTTCTCGAAGCTTTTTGGATGGAAGGATCTCGCCCTTGGATCCCACGTTTTTCCTCTCTACAAGAATGTCTGACAATGTGATTTCTCCGAAAATAATTAGTTTAGGAAAATAATAAATGTTTCGGAAGTTTTGGGTTCTGTGAGGTTGAGTTCGATGTTTATCATTGAGACGGACGTCATATATGCGGTTATGAAGCGGGAGGATTCGTTGAAGGGTTTGGCGAGGCTTGTCTTGGGGAAGTCGAGAAAACTCTATTGCTCCTCAGCCTCCCTGGTGGAGGTCTTATCTGTTTTGAAGGCGTTGGGTAAGTTTGAATCCGTAGCTCCGAAGGTTAGTTTGCTGGGCGACTTTCCAAACATAGAGTTTCTATCAGTAACTCCTGAGATCGCTGATAAGGCTGCCGGTATCCACATGAAAAGGCAGCTTACGTTTTTTGACAGTTTCTATGCTGCTACGGCTCTGGTGCTGGATGCGACGTTGGTGAGCTCGGATGCGGCCTTTGAGGGTGTGCCGGGGCTCAAGTACATGCCTGTAAGCCAGTACGTTTCTGAGGTCTTGGGTGAGAGCATAACTTGATTGTGGCCTGTATACCAGCTTTTAATGAGGAGAAGGCTATAGCTAAGGTGATTTTGCAGATGTGGAAGTATGTGGAGCGGGTTGTGGTTTGTGATGATGGTTCTTCGGATTTGACTGGTGAGATGGCTGTGAGGCATGGGGTTCACTTGACCAATACTGAAACTGTCCAGCTTGCGCGAGAAGCTAAGGCGAGTATTTTGTTGGCTGATGAAGAGGAAGTCCGTGGGCTGGCTGCAGGATTTGGCTTGGAAGTTAGAGGTTGTCTTGGGTTATTAGCTGAAGCCGTGAGACGAGAGCTGATATCGGTTAAGGAAGCCAAGCAAGATGCTAAGAGATTGATAGAAGAGGGTTATAGGATAAGCGAAGAGGTATTAAAGGAGTTTTACATCATGTTAAGGTCAGAGGAAAGTAAGTGAGATGACAGTTGCCATCCCGGAACGCATAAAAGAAAAGTTCCTGAACGAGATTCTTGAAATGTATGCTGAGGGTGAGATTTCCGCGGGAAAGGCAGCTGAAATGCTGGGAATCCCTCGTGCAGCCTTCTATCAGTTGTTAGCAGAGAAGAGGATACCACTGCCTGAAAAACTTAATCAGAGCATCATGAAAGAATTGAAGAAGCTAGAAACCAAGAAGGGTTAATTAGGAGAAAGAATTTGGATGAAGTTCGCTGTTGTTGTTGAGAAGGATGAAGACGGGATTTATGTGGCTTTATGTCCCGAGTTTGATGTGGCAAGTCAGGGCAAAAGCGTTGAAGAAGCTTTGAGGAATCTTGAGGAAGCGCTTGAACTGTATTTGGAAGATGAGGACGTTGAAAAGCCTTCTAGATCTGAGGCTCCAATCGTAACCATAGTTAAAGTGGATGTAAGTGGCTCTACCCGTAGTCTCAGGGCGCAAAGCAGTTAAGGCCTTAACGAAAGCCGGTTTTCGGGTTACT
Organism: Deltaproteobacteria bacterium CG03_land_8_20_14_0_80_45_14; assembly: GCA_002780715.1. Classification (GTDB taxonomy): domain Bacteria; phylum Desulfobacterota; class BSN033; order BSN033; family UBA1163; genus UBA1163. The sequence continues at coordinate 2,904 of PEUO01000226.1, read as the reverse complement.
GGAAGGAAGGGGAGCCATATAAAGCTGAAGAAGAAAGTTGACTTTATAGCTGGCGGAATTGTGAGGCTTGTTTGTGGTCTATGGGGTTGTTCCTAACATGCTTTATGCAGGCTAAGTGTCGGTATACGGCTCATTTGTGTGCTTAACATGAACAAACTTAAACCGATTCGGTTAACCGAGCATGCTAGATTTAGAATGATGAGATATCAAATAAGTGAAGAAGAGGTTACTGCCTGCCTTCGAAATCCAGACAAGGTGGTTGGCGGTTACAAGGGTAGAAAAATTGCACATAAGGTCAAGAACAGGTATGTGATTAGAGTGATTTACGAGGAGAATGAATTAATAACTGTGGTGACTGTTTATTTAGCTTGGAAGAGTAGGTATGAAAAAGGAGCTTAAGATTAGGTATAGTCCAGATGCGGATGCCATGGTTATTACCGTTAGGGCTGGTAGGCCTGATTATGGCGACGAAACGGCGCCTGGAGTGATTCTGCACTATAACAAGAAAGACGAGCTTGTTGAGATAGAAATACTGGATGCCAGCGAGTTGGTGTCTGCAACTGTACGAGAAATGGCTAAAACAACAAGAGAAGCATTAGTTCAAGCTAAAGCGGCACGGTAAGACTTGAGAAGTTGACTGCGTTACAGAGTAAATTTGGCTACATATTATGCCAAAGTTGAAGAAGAACGTTAATGGTAAGGTTTTCGTTGTGATCGTGCCTGACCACGCAGGGTTTGAGGATTTGTGAGGTTTCTCGTTCGTGTAGTTATGGTAGGGGCGCGAAGAATAGTACGCATAACCCTATTAGGTATGGTGCCAGCGTCATCATGTCAATCCTTAAGCTTGTTATCGAAGATAAACCCTTAATTATGTTAGGAGCGCCTGGGATAATATGTCTACTAGCTGGAGCTGCTTTTGGAGTTTGGATGTTGCAGATTTACGCCATGGAACATCACATAGTCACAAATATTGCATTGGCTTCCATAGCATTCGTACTGATCGGATTTTTTGCCTTATTTGCAGCCATAACGTTGTATGCAATTTCGAGACTTGTGGAAAAAACGGATAGGAAAAAATAATTCAAATGTTGAGGGAGAAAATTGGTTAGATGCGTGATGGTTACACAGCATGTATTCCACGGTCATTCAGGTTTCGTAGATGAGACTGTTTTAGGCTTTTTTGAGCTTTTAAAGGCTGTTTAAGGCTTGCCTGTGAAAAAAATTTCTCGGAGGAGTAGGCGGTTGGGTTTTCAGTTTCATCCGATGCCGAGGATGGCGAGGATAAAGCTTGAGTTGAGTAAGGCTGCGCCTGATAGGGAGCGGTTGCTTCGGATGCTTGGTGGTTTAACTGAGATGATTGTGGAGCATATGAATGATCCGAAGACTCGTTGGGATGAGAAGCTTAAGTGGTCTCGGGTTCTCATTGGCGCCAGCAACGTTTGTAACAGTGTGCTAAGGGATGTTGAGGTTGACAGGTTGAAGGAGGAGGTTGAGGAGTTGGAGAGGCTTGTTAAGGGGGAGGTTGAGGCTGGTGAGCGTTGAAGGTTTGAGGAAGCGTGTTAAGAGGCTTAAGAAGGGGTTTGGGGTTTCTGAGGGTCCGATCAAGGTGTGGAGGGGGAAAAGGGTGGTGGCATTCGAGGGTTGGAATGAGTGGAAGCCTGGAGCCTTCAAGGTTTTTCCGGACAAGTTTGTACCCATTTTCGGAGAGGCTCCTGAAGACTGGATGGATGATTGGATCGACCTGTTGGTTAAGCTTAAGGATCCTGGCTTGGGCAGGTGGAGATGTTTTGATTGTGTCATAAAAAAAGCGTCGGAGCTCAGGGTTGAGGTTGAAGAAAGATGCAGGTTGAGGGAGGAAAATAAGGATTTTTATGAGAGGGAGTTAACTCCGGAGAAGAGGGTGGAGTTTGAGAGGCAGGACAGGCTTAAGGTGGCCGAGTACATGCTTTACAATGATGTCGGCGGGGTTGAGGGCAGGGTTTGTGCTTTTGATGAGGAGAGGAGGGACTTTTTTAAGTGTCCTTTCGGGGATGAGGCTGAGGTTCTTGTGGAGGATGGCCGTTTAGTTGAAGCATTATGGACGCACCTTACGTGGTACAATTATCATCACTGGAAGTTTCCTGAGGGGGAAGAGACTCCTTTGGTGGATCCTGCTGATTACGATGATGTTTTGAAGGCTTTGGACGATGGGAGGTTTGAGAAGGTGGTTGAGGAGCATGAGGCTTACATGAAGAAGACAAAAAGTCCCATGTGGGCTCTCTAATTCACGGCGAAAGCGAAGGATGGGGCTGAGTGACAACTTGAAAGGTTTGGAACATTTGGAAATTGAAGTTTGCGAAGTAAGAGGGAAATGTCCTGTTCATAAAGAGGGGTGGTAAAATGGAACGAATACTGGTTACTGGCGGAGGGGGATTTATAGGAAGTCACCTTGCGAGGTATCTTTATTTGCAGGGGAACTTCGTCAGAGTGGTCGACGTAAAATTCGATAACTACATCCAAGAAAAATATTGCAGTGAAAAACTACAACTAGACTTAAGGATCTGGGAAAATTGCCTTATTGCAACAAAGGGGATGGATAAGGTTTATAATTTTGCTGCTAACATGGGCGGCATAGGATTCATAACATCAGTGGGCGCCGAAGTAATGCACGACAACGTACTAATAAACACCTACATGCTTGAGGCTGCTAGGCAAAATAAGGTGAAAAGGTTTTTGTTCAGTTCATCTGCATGCGTTTATCCTACTTATAAGCAGACTGACCCGAATGTGAAGGGTTTAAGAGAGGAAGATGCAATTCCGGCTGATCCGGACAATTTCTATGGTTGGGAGAAACTGTACACGGAGAAAATGTGTGAAGCGTATCAGAGAGACTATGCCATGGATCTCAGAGTTTTGAGGTATCAT
>PEUO01000166.1 GCA_002780715.1 Deltaproteobacteria bacterium CG03_land_8_20_14_0_80_45_14 | reverse complement strand
TCAATAAAACCCTTGACCCAGGTATACTCTCCAAATGGCTTTTTAATACATCCTCGGAGCTCTTATCTAACCAGTGTAAGTCCTCAAAGGCTATGATAAGAGGTCGTATCTCAGAACCCTTAAGAACGATCTTTCTGCATGCCTCAATGATTCTATCTTTCTTTGCTTCAGGGCTCATGGAGATCTGATCAATACCACTATCTTTGACCGAGAGAAGTTCAAGGAGATAAGGAAGGGTTGAAGGTTCATCAACTCCTATTAACTCCAATCCCTTTTTGACTTTCCCTCTAATTTCCTGATCCCTTTCTCCTTCATGAATATCAAAGTTTGACTTCAGGACGTCTATTACCGGATGATAGGCCACACTTCTGCCATAGGAAAGGCACCTTCCCTCCAAAAATGTCACATCCTCGTTTGCCACAGCTTTTCTAAATTCATACAAGAGCCTCGATTTGCCAACTCCTGCTTCAGATACAATGGAAAAGGCCTGGCCCTTACCTGCCTTGACCCTCTCAAAACCGTCTAACAAGAGTTCGAGCTCTCTGTCCCTTCCAACAAAAGGAGTTAACCCTCGTTCAGCACTAACTTCAAACCTTGTCCTTCTGGTGCTGGGGGCAATCACCTGATAGACCTTGACTGGTTCCTCCTTGCCCTTAACTAGTTTTTCGCCGAGTGACTCAAATCTGAAAAGTCCCTCTGTAAGCTTAAATGTTTCCTCAGTCACATAAGTAGTTCCAGGCTCTGCTAATCCCTCCATTCGGGAAGCCAAATTAACCGTATCCCCCACCGCCTTAAATTCTACTCTTAGATCGTTTCCCAGTGTGCCAACAACTACCGGGCCTGTGTGAATGCCGATCCGCATCTTAATGGATGGTATTCTCTTTTCGCTTTTGAGTTGTTTGCTGAATTTATTTATTTCTCGATGGATAGCTAAGGCGGATCGGATGGCTCGCTGAGGAGCATCCTCCAAAGCTATGGGCGCTCCAAAAAGAGCCATAATCCCATCACCAGTCAGTTCGTTGACAGTTCCCTCATAATCGTGGACCTTATGAATGAGGATTTCATAGACCTCGTCCATCAGGGAGTAGGTTTCTTCTGAGCCAAGTTTTTCGGTGAGTGAGGTGAACCCCTCCATATCACAGAACATCACCGTGACCTGCTTACGTTCACCTTCAATCCTATCTCTTTGTGCAAGGATCTTCTGAGTTAGGTCTTTGGGGAGGTATCTTTGAATCTTGGCAAGTTTTTCATCAAAGGAAAGTTCTTTAGAAGGTTGGTCTGGAGAAATAACTGTTATTTTATGCCCACATTCATTACAAAACTTACTATTAAGGGGATTTATCTTACTGCATGATGGACAGGCAATCTCCAACTTGTTGCCACATTCATTACAGAACTTGGCATCTTCGGAATTTTCAAACTGGCACTTTGGGCACTTCATTTTTGATACCACGTAGTTAGGTTTTTGGTTAGCTTAACTTAATTGAGATGAGGCACCTAACAGAACAGCTCGTTCTATTAGGCGTTAGGTAGGCACATTTTGAGGATTTTCCTCATTTAACACACCTTATTGGGGCCTTAAGCGATCGAGGAAATATTTACCCCGTTAGAAATAATGCCCCGCTCGGTTTCGAGTCGCAACGACTGGAATTTCTAACGGGGTTTACTACTTATTGATGGCCTTCTCAGCTCTTCTTAGGTACTGGCAGAGAGAGATCAGGATTTTTCTCTGTAGGCCTGGAATCGTTTCAAGCAAATGGTCGAAGGATGTTTTGTGCACTATCAAGAGAGTCATATCGGTTTCAGCAATAACCGAAGATGTCCGGGGTTCTCCATCGATGAGGGATATCTCCCCGAAAAAATCGCCCTTAGACAGTTGCCTGATGACTTTCCCATCTTTCTCGACCCGGGCCTTGCCTTCTGCGATGAAAATGAACTCCCATCCTGTTTTCCCCTGCTGAACCAAGACCCTGCCTGCCTCCACCTTCACCTGGTCTGCATGTTTACCGATCTCTCTCAGATGGCGCTGGCTAAGATTGCTGAATAATGGCACTTTTTTAAGAAGATCAATCTTCTGCGAACTGCGGCGGAGTAACATGTTGTTTCCTCCTTTTTGATAAAAATTCTTTTTGGGTTAAAGGTTTTGGTGGTAGACAGAAATTTTAATTAGAGTGTATTAAAATTCGTGCAAGAAAGTCAATAAGAATTTCAGGAGAATTTGAGGAGAGTGAAAAAGGCGCCCATTCTGCAGCATTTTCGCAATTTATAAGTAGCGAACTTTTTTTACTGCGGTAGTCACGGCAAAGACTCGAATATTGTTGCTCTTGGGATCTGCGGGGAAAAGAAAAAAGCCTGGTCGGCTTGGATCATAGCCCAAAGTTGTTCCGACCAGGACTTCCCCATCTCTAAACGTCACTTCTATTTTCCGGCCAGAGGGTTTTTCTCCCTGGATATACTCTTTCCGCTCATTGTACAGGTAATTTCCAGTAAAATCCTGAACAAAGAAAACGGCCTTCAGATCTTTCAACAACACCTCAACGGCCCCACCCGAGGGTTTGGCAGCCTGATAAATATGAAAACGATCCTTATGCGGAAAGAAATCTTGGCTGAAACCCTTTACTCTTTTACCATCGACATATCGTGCGACTACTTTAACAGGTTCCATTCATCCACCTTCACATTTTAATTCCTGCAAATAGACCCTTCAGCTTTGTTCGCGAAGGACACAAATTGAGAAAACCTTATTAAAAAATTCCGCCATCGCAACCCTATAACTTTACAGCCACTTCTTTTTTCTGAAATAGAGTAACATGGAAACTCCAATTCCAACCATGATCAACCAAACTACAGGATAACTCCATCGCCACTCCAGTTCCGGCATATATTTGAAATTCATCCCATAAATCCCGGCAAGAAAGGTAAGGGGCATAAAGATGGTTGCGATGATGGTCAATACTTTCATCACTGCGTTCAGTCGATTGCTGATGCTTGAAAGATAGATGTCGAGCATTCCGGAAACCATGTCCCGGAATGTCTCGATCGTATCAATCACCTGAATGGTGTGGTCATAAACATCTCTTAGGTACACCCTAATAGTTTCTTTAACCAGGGGTGGTTCTCCTCTTTCCAAGCTTCCGATGACCTCTCTCAAAGGCCAAACCGCCTTCCGCAAATAAATCATCTCCCTCTTTAAATGATGGATGATCTGCAAGGTTTCGGGTGTTGGCCGTGTCACCAACTCATCTTCCAGAAACTCTATTTTTTCACCCAGTTTTTCCAAGATGATAAAATAGTTGTCAACGATCGAATCTAATAAACTATAAGATAGATAATCAGCTCCCATTCTCCTGATACGACCTTTACTGTTTCTGATGCGTTCTCGAATTGGGTTAAAGGTATCTCCTTCCTTTTCCTGAAAAGAGAGGACAAAATTCGTGCCCAGGATTAAACTGATCTGCTCTGCCTCTATCTCGCTGCTCTTATCGTTGTAATTGAGCATCCTCAAAACAATAAAGAGGTATTCTCCATAATCCTCCATTTTTGGACGTTGATCCGTATTAAGGATATCTTCCAATACAAGAGGATGTAATCCATAACATTCGCCCAGCCTTTCCAGAATCTCAACCTGATGAAGTCCGTCAATATTAATCCATGTAACCGTTGGCTTATCTTTAAAGAGGAGGCATTCCTCAATTGTTTTTGTTTCCTTCTCTTGAAAATGAGCCTCATCATAATCCATGATGGTAATCTTTGGCGTTTCGGCCTTTTTCTCTCCGATATGAACGAGGGTTCCGGGTGGAAGCCCGGCCTTCTTCGACCTTTTCTTAATGGGCTTTGGCATCTCTAATCACTTACCCAGTGGAGCAATTCGCCATGGTGGGGTGACCGCCCACATACTGCCGGCTGACGCAAACGATAAAAAATGAACGGGTCAGGGACACGGTCACGTTATTTTTGGATTGATATCGTCATACCATATTAATTTTGAATGAATTCAAGGTCAAGGGAATTTTAGATCTGCGGGACCAAAAAAGGGCAAACGAATCGACAGGAAGCATCCGGTGAACAATAAGACAGCAATCGTAATCAGATAAATCCAGAATACCCGTGTTTGGCCAGAGTTCTTGAATCAAAATGGTCGAAAGTTTAATCTCTATTTCACAAACCTCTTTGGACAAACTTTTTGGATTAGGGCTCATAATAAGTTTCTATTAATTTACTCTTTCCTGTTTGGAACTTGAACATCTTAAAGAGATTGGTGATCATTGCACGGTTACTATTAAGCCGATTGAAAAATATCTCTGCCACTTTCTCCATAATCTCAATGCCCGCCTCGCTGTTCTGTTTTATCAGTTTCCTGAGGATCTCTCCATTGATGGAGTATACCCTCGCCTTCTTGGTACAAGTGGCTGAGACGCTATTTCGATAAGGTTTAATTAATGATGGGAGTCCGAAGGCTTCTCCTTTCTTCCCGACCGAATAGGCTGTAATGTCGATCTCACCCTTTGCCTTGATGCCCAGGGTCACCTCCCCTTCCAATAGGATATAAAGATTCTGGGCTGGCCCCCCTTGGGAAAAAACTGTCTCCCCTGCCTTAAAATTCACCTCGGTAAAATGTTTACCAAACAGTTGGAGTTGTTTTAAATTGAGTCCTTTAAATAGATCAGCCTCTTTCAAATCTTTAATGGAAATCATAAATCCTCCATGTAA
>PEUO01000036.1:4790-7448 GCA_002780715.1 Deltaproteobacteria bacterium CG03_land_8_20_14_0_80_45_14 | reverse complement strand
CATTTTGTCATCCACACCCCTCCCTTCCCCCCTCTAATTCCATCTCTCATAGATGTTTATCCCTTATGTCTGAATTGAAGAAGGATTATCACTTGAAACCTTGAATGAAGGCAACGACTCCCAAAATCAATATTTCAGGAAGAAGCCTTTGGAAAAAGAGTTGGGAGCCTCATTTAAATTCAACAAACTGGTCTTTGGGGGCTAAACATACTGGACGGAAATTGGGGGACGGTTCTCGTTTAATTCAGTATTTATAGAAAGATACAGAATAATTATTTGAAATCTTTGAGGGATAAAGAATGAAGAAAGGCTCAGCGAGGGAGAGAAATTTTAGAAGGTTGGAGAAAGTTTTAACAAGATCAGATTTTATTTGACATTCATCTCAGATTGGATATTAAATGTACCTATGACATAGGCGGAGTTTGGGCCATGGTTTAATATGGACCTTTCAATTGAGGGGTTAAAATGGGGTCTAATCAGCCGAGCGTTAGACCCTTTATAGTTCTAATTTTCTCGTCAAGGGCTAAAAAAATACGAGAACCATTCCCAAACACGGATTAGACATCAAATCAAGGAGGCATACTATGGCAAACTGGCAGTATTCGGCATGGGCAGCGATGATTGGAGGGGCTGGTTCGCTTGCTTATTTCAGCGCGTTGTTCTTTGGTTTTATACAAGGCGAGGAAATCCTTGCCAAACTCTGGCCAACGGTCAGGAGTATAAATTGGTACGCCAAGACCCTGAGGGTAATCTGGTTCATGTTGATTGGGGGAGCAGTTGCCTTCATCTTTCAACTTCCCCAAGGTGAAAATCTTGCCCCGATTCAAGCGTTCATTGTCGGGACAACGTGGCCAACCATTGTGTCCCAAATTCTTACAACCAGACAGGCAGAGTCTCCCCAGACAATAAAAGACCAAATTGCAGGTTTGCTCGGGAAATAAAGAAATCTTCAAGGAGGGGAAAGTATGCGAACTAGAGAAGAAGTGCTAAAGTCAAAAGCAGCTCTTTTTGCTGACATGGATGTCCCTCGTGTTACTAAAAAAGAGCCCTGGACTTCAATTGTCGAAAAGGTGAAAAGCTCCGAAGAACATACCGCACTTGTGGTGGATGAATCTAATAGATTGATTGGACTAATTACTGATCAAGATATCATTACTGCACTGTCAAGACCTGACTTGGCTGAAAAGCTCCAGCATAATCAAGTCGCGGCTGAGGATGTCATGACGGCCCTTGACATTGAAAAAGATACTGTAGCTAAATCTTCGGATCCTCTTGAGGATGTTATTTCTAAATTGCAAGGTAGTAACATCCTAAAGCGTCGGCTTAAAATTATGCCAGTTGTCGATAAATCTGGCGCCCCAATTGGACAAGTAACCCGGTCCAGCATACAAAAGAGCTTGGACGAACTGCTCGAGGAGTAATATAACGCATTATGGCAGGGGCATTCACGCACTTCATAATTTGCGATGTGGCAAAAAGAAGGCGTTCAGTGATTGGTGCGGAGCTATGGAAGATTCTGAACAGGCATTCCGAGTTCCTATTTCTTGGCGCAGCAAGCCCAGACCTTCCCTATCTGAGTTTTAAGGCAGGCGAGGTTAACTGGGCTGATGTCATGCACTATGAGAGCACTTCAGGCATTGTTGCAAGCGGATACAACGAGTTGAAAGGCCACTGGCCTTCAAAAACGGTGGCTGATGAAATAAAGTTGGCTTGGCTTTTAGGGTACGTCTCCCATCTCGTTGCTGATGCCACAATCCACCCTGTTGTCCAGGCAATCGTAGGTTTGTATGAAGAAAATAAGGAAGAGCACCGCATATGCGAAATGACCCAGGACTCTTTGATTTTCCACATGAATAAGAAGACGGATATCTACTATGGAGAGTTTTCTTCCATACTGAAATTCTGCAAAGAATCTCCCCATTTTGATGATGTGATGGAATTTTGGAAGGGTCAGGTTTTGTATAATTACGCGGATAAAGGGGAAGAGCCCCATCCCACTTTTTGGTTCACAACCTATACAAAGGCAATTGATGCTGCAGAAGGGGGTTCCGATGTTGTAGGCCTCTTCAGGCACCTTGGCATTGGTACTGACTACATTTACAGGCCAAGAGACGAAATCGTTAGAGATTATCCGGAATACTTCGAAAAGTATTTCCAGAAAGTAAAGCTTCCCGACGGAAATGTTGGCAGTTTTTCAAGTGATGGCTTTGAAAAAGCTGTAATTAATTTGCTCTCGGCCTGGAATACACTGTATTCGGGGTTGGGTACAGCCGCCATAGTGGCCTTGAGCATCATCAAAAACTGGAACCTTGATACAGGAGTTAATATGGACTCCCCCAAAAAGGAGGTTACGTATTGGGCGTGATATGAAAAACCATGTTTTCTTAGTGCTTCTTCTGCTGGTTGTTGTCTCCTCTTCAAGCTTTTGCGCCCCCCTGTCAGAGGTCCAGAAAAGGGAATACGGCGTCTTGGAATCTGCGGTTACTTTTTCTTCTGACAAGATGATTGGGGAATATGGGGATGCCATACCGGATGGTTTTTCAGCAGAAAAATTTATGGAATTTGTCCGGGGAAGAATTCCTAAGGATTATTATGAGACTTTGAAAAAATACAGGTTGGAAATAAGACCTAAGAGGAGTTATTACCTCCTTCTCATTT
>PEUO01000036.1:0-4661 GCA_002780715.1 Deltaproteobacteria bacterium CG03_land_8_20_14_0_80_45_14 | reverse complement strand
CGCCATGAATGGCTGGGCTTTCTAACTGGGTAAAATGCAGTGATCAAAACTTGTCATTGCGAGTCTGGAGGGCGTGGTAATCTTGTTTATGATCTGAATCCAGAAAGGGGGTATAAACGATGGAAGAATTAAATCTTAAACTCCTGGAATTTTTTACAACTCATTACAAGCCGGGGATAATAGGGATTGTTGGCACCAAGGGAACTATAGGGATGGCTATCCGTGAGGCACAGAAGCCTGTGACAGTGGATGGGGAGGCGTCTCTCTGGTCCCATGGCTTCATCTTTGGAGACTTAAGGCTCGACAGAAGAGGAGCGGGGGGCGCCAAGAGCAGGAGTCCCTACATTTTCGAATCCGATCTGAAGGTGGATGTCTTTAAACCACAGCTCCGTAATGGCGCCCAGGAGAATTGGATTGGGAAACATTGCAGAGAAAAGGTCGAGAACGCCGCTGTCATAGACTTTGGACTCGCGGAAGAGCAGAGAGATAATGTCCTCGCAACTTCGTTGCAACTCATTGACGAGCAGGTGCTCTATCCAATTCATGAGCTTCTCGGGACGTGGTGGGCAATCATCACGAAAAAAGAGTGGCTCCCTAATCCAGTTGATGATCCTCACGCCATGTACTGCAGCGCCTTTGTAAGGCACTGTTACAAAGAGGCAGGGGCGGACTTTCTCGGCCCAGAAGTCAGCGTGTCAAACACAACCCCCGAACACATCGCCCAAGCGGGAATTAAGGCGGGCGCCATAAAGATTCTATCCCAATTATTGACTCCTACGTATGTGAAGTGAGGAGACCTTAAAAGAGGAGGAAGGTGTATGCCAAAGGTGACAGAAAAAGAATGGACCGTAATGGTGTACCTGGCTGGGGACAACAACCTCGACAGCGCAGGGGTCATTGATCTCAAGGAGATGAAGAAGGTTGGCTCAACCGAACAGATTAATGTAATCGCCCAGTTTGACCGAGAGGGGAAGTCCATTGCCACAAATCGCTACTACATTCGGAAGGGTGGCACCTTGGCCAAGGATGTCGTGGGAAGTCTTGGCGAGACGAATATGGGGAACCCCCGTGTTCTTGAGGATTTCATCAAATGGGGGATCAAAAATTACCCTGCTGAGCATTACCTGGTTGTTGTGTGGAACCACGGCAATGGCTGGAACGATGAGAACGTCTATCGTGTTGCAAGAAACATGATGAAGCTCAACATAAAGCGCCGGGGCGAGGTCGTACTGCCGGCAAAAGGCGCCCAAAAAGACTCGGTATCAATCCGCCGCATCCATGCAATCGGCGGCAAGAAATTTCGGCATGCGCTCTTTCACACTTCAATAATGAAGGCCATTACAATACGAGGCATTGCGTATGACGACGATGCACAGGACTTCCTTGATAATATTGAGATGAAGAGACTGCTTGGATCAACGAAGAAGATATTGAAACGTAAGATCGATATCTTAGGCATGGATGCCTGCATGATGAGCATGGCAGAGGTTGTCTACCAGTTGCGTGACAGCGTTTCGCTGACAGTCGGCTCCGAAGAGGTCGAGCCCGGAGACGGCTGGCCCTATGACAGAATCCTGGCCAAACTTGCCAAGAAACCAGCGATGCCGCCGAACGAGTTGGCGACTACCATCGTCAATGGATATGTCGCTTCGTATCCGGCAAATGCGGGGGTGACGCAGTCTGCATGCGACCTTTCCAAGGCCGGGTTGCTTGCGAGTGCTGTCGATCAGTTAGCAGACGTGCTGAACAGCCACCTCTCAGACGCCGCTGTCCGGGCGACAGTCATAGAGTGCCGTCTCCAGACACAGGCATACGATACGCCTGACTATATTGATTTGTATGATTTCTGCAATCTGCTCGAAAACAAGACCGGGTTTGATGACATTCGGGCAGCTTGCAGCGCAGTGAAAAACATGATTCAACGTAATGGCGTCGTCATCAGATCGGGTTACAAAGGCAAGAACGTTAAGCACTCCAACGGTCTCTCGATCTACTTTCCGCAGAAAAGCCTCTCATCGCTCTATGCCACTCTTGACTTCACAAAGAAAACATCCTGGGGAAAATTTCTCGAGAGATTCATAAGCTATACCCGAAGGCCCGATTGAGGATGATGTCAGCACGGAGTAGTAACTTAAACCTTAGAGTTGGGGAGAATGGGATCTTGTTATGAAGAGAAAACGGCTTTTGATTTTGATCATCACAATGGTGGCTTCCTCCATTGTTTGTCTCTCCATTGCAGCAGATTATAAATATGTCGGCTCTGCTAAGTCTAACAAGTATCACTACCCTAATTGTGAATGGGCAGCAAAAATCAATCCAGACAATTTGGTGACATTTAAATCAGCTAAAGAGGCTTTGGATGCCGGGTATGTACCTTGCAAAGTCTGTAGACCACCGACCCGGGATTGAGGTTTTCTAATGTGGGCGTAAATCTCAAATGCAGGAACAGGTCTTCGATTTTGGTGGAAAAGGTGAACGCTAAAAAAATAGACCTGACCCCAATTATTTGTGACCCCAATTATTTATACGTTTCAGCGTCGTTCGGTATAAGAATTTAAGGCCAGCCACATAGGACCGAAATGTTCCCTCGGACAGATGCCTTTCCTTCATCAGGTAAAGCAGATACTCTTTGAGTTCGTCTTCTCCCAATTGCTCCGGGGATTTGTGAAAGTACTTTGCCAAGTTCTCAGCCTCTCTCAGGTAGGTCTTTTCCTCGGCTTGGCTCCGCTCAACTGAAGGTCCAAAAGCATCTGATCTCTTAACTTTCCCATAATACAACCTCCTTTGATTTCCGTCAGCTCATGCCGACGGTTTGGCAAAGGAAATTGTATGGAGATTCGACTTGATCAACAAGAGACAAAATATCCTGATTAAAGTGGTGGGATAGAAATCTACCGCATAGCGGTTTAGTTCTTCATTCGTTAATCGTTATCTGCAATACCAGACTAAAAACTTCTTTCATATTTTGTGGCCCTTTTGACATTGGCTTGACATACTACTCCCTTTTTCGTATATTCAACTCATCCAAAAGCAAGTTCTTATCATTTGGAGAGATTACAGCACGTTTAGTAAAGTTTAAGTTTTCTGAACGATCTATGCCTCTTCGCTCTTTTAACAGGGATTTAAGCTGCAGTGTTTTAGAGTTGTATTCTGAAATGGATAGGCAAACGGCCGAATTTCGAACTGCAACTGGACTACGCTGTCTTCCCGGTTGTGGACAGTGTTGTGATTCTGCTACGCCTGAAGTCACAGTGATTGAACTGCTTCCTGCGGCAGAGGAATTATTTTCTCGAGGAGAAGCCCAACAATGGCTGGAACGTATTGCATCGATTCGAGGAACTGAAAAATGTATAATGTACCAGCCGGACCCTTTGATCCCGGGGAATGGTCGCTGTCAATTATATCTATGGCGGCCATCGGTATGCCGGTTGTTTGCGTTCGGAGCAATGAGAAATAAAAATGGAAAGCCAGAACTGGTGACCTGCCGTTGCCAGAAAGAGCAGATACCTCTTCTTGTTAAAGGAGCACAGGAAGCCATTTCGGGAGGAATGGCTGTCCCAAGTTTCGATTCCTTTTTACTTAAGATGGTGGTCCTTGAACCATCGCTCGGAAGGCAGCGGGTACCTATCAACCGGGATCTTCATCTCGCTTTGGAAAGATATGGGCTCACGGTTCAACTGATGGAAGCAATGGGTCCAAGGCAAAGAGACTGGGAAAAGGTGATTATTTGATAATTTGAAAACGGCAATTTTTTGGGAAATCTAAGCAATCATTAATGGCGCCGCTCAAAAAGGGGTAAGGAAATGGGAATTAAGCTCTACCAAAGGCCTAAGCTTGAAAAACCGATTATGTTTGTTGGCTGGCCAGGGATTGGAAACATTGGGATAATTGCAATGAACACTTTAAAAGGTATCTTAAAGGCGGAGGAATTTGGAGAAATAGAAAGTTGGGATTTCTTCTATCCGAGGAAGGTTTCCATCAGAGATGGGTTGTTGGAAGATTTAGACTTTCCCAGTAACAAATTTTATTACCAGAGGCTCGAGAAGAAAGATTTGATATTTTTCATTGGAGAGGAGCAGCCCACTGAAGGAGGAGGAATGTATGCCAGGGGAGAAAAGGCTTACCAGATGGCAAACCTCGTTTTAGATGCAGGTTTAAAATTTGGCTGTCAGAGAGTTTACACTTCTGGAGCTTGTGTTTCGCTAATTCATCACCAGATGAAACCAAGGGTTTGTGCCGTGATCAGTTCTGAGGAACTGATAAAAGAACTGAAGAAATATCAAAATACAATTTTAATAAGTGAAATAGGAGGGAGAGGAGGAGGGGAAGGGACCATCACTGGCTTAAATGGTCTTTTGTTAGCAGTTGCGAAAAAGAGAGGGGTGGAGAGTATTTGTCTAATGGGAGAAATACCAGATTGGCTTTCTGGAGCCTCTTTTCCCTATCCCAGGGCTGCAAGATCGGTCCTTGAGGTCTTTGCTGAGATTTTAGGAATTGGAATTGACCTTAGTTTTCTCGATAAGACGGAAGGGCAAATTGAAAAGATTATAGAAAGTATCTACGCGAAATTCCCCCCGGAAATGAAAGAGGAGTATGATCAAAGAAAATTTGTTGCTCAAACTAAACCAGGAACAATAACTATTCAGGCTCAGATATATATT
>PEUO01000171.1 GCA_002780715.1 Deltaproteobacteria bacterium CG03_land_8_20_14_0_80_45_14 | reverse complement strand
CGAGAGGAAGAATTCGATTTAAGAAACCGGATAAGGTCTCCATCGAATTCTTTCATCCAGAGTCGAGCCAGATGGTCTTCGATGGGAAGACCGCCATTCTCTACTATAAAGAGGAGAAGCTTGCAGAACGTTATGCGCTTCGTTCCAACCCGATTGCAGAGCGGTATCTTCTTTTCTCAAAAGATCCCTTTCAAGAAAAACTGGCGGCATGGAAGATCTTGGAAGACCGAGAATCTTTCCTGGTCATGGAGATCATACCTAAAGTGAAAGATCCCCTCTTTGTGAAGACAAGACTTCGGATTTCGAAGAAGGATTGGATGGTGTTAGGAATGGAGATGATCGAAAAGAATGGAGACACCACCTCTATCCGTTATTCAAATATGAAAGTGAATACAGGCCTTACCGACTCAGATTTTGAGATTTATCTTCCAAAAGATGTGAAAATCACAGAAGTCAAATGAGGAAAAGGGTTGTGATTACAGGTCTGGGTGTGGTCAGCGCCGTGGGGAATAACCTCCCTGAGTTCTGGAATTCCCTCATCGAGGGAAAAGATGGGACAAAGGGGATTACGGTCTTTGATCCCTCTGCCTACCGGACAAGGATTGCTGCAGAGGTTTCCCATTTGGACCCTGAAGCCCATTTTTCAAAAAAGGAGATTCGCCGCCTCTCCCGATGTGATCAGTTCGGCTTAATCGCATTTAGAGAAGGCTGGAAATCTGCTCATCTTGACCAAGATTCGTGTGATCAGGAAAGGGGAGGGGTGGTAATAGGAGCAGGCTCCGGCGGCATTCTTTCAGTCGAAAAATATTTTAGAGATTTTTATCAAGGAACGAAGAGGTCCTCTCCTTCACTTCTTATCTCTTATTCCCTCGCCGCCACGACAGACCACATCGCCATTGAATCAGGCCTGAAAGGACCCCGAACGACGACAGCAACGGTTTGCTCCTCAAGTTCCGCCTCCATTGGTGTGGCTTATGAGATGATTCAAATGGGTCTGGCGGATGTAATGGTGACGGGTGGAAGTGATTCTCTTTGCGAGGTTTCTTTCAGCGGATTCAGCAGTCTGAAGTTGGTTGATCCCGAAAGTTGCAAACCCTTTGACAAAAGGAGACAAGGGCTGGTCATCGGTGAAGGAGCAGGCATCCTCATCCTTGAAGAACTGGAGCATGCTTCGAAAAGAAACGCTCCGATCCATGCGGAGTTTTTAGGATATGGAATCTGCGCCGATGCCTATCATCTTACCGCGCCAGAACCCAATGGAGAGGGTGTGGCGAGGGTGATACGTATTGCTTTAGGCCATGCTGAAGTCTCTCCAGATGAGGTTGATACCATCAATGCCCATGGTACAGCCACGCTTTTTAATGACATTGCCGAGACACGAGGGATTAAACGAGTTTTTGGGGAGAGGGCAAAAGAGATTCCGATCAGTGGAATCAAGTCCATGGTGGGACACTGCCTTGGCTCTGCTGGCGGCATTGAGGCTGTGGCAACCGTCATGACCTTGGAGACAGGGATCATTCCTCCCACGATTCACTATGAGGCGCCAGATCCTCTTTGTGATTTGAATTATACACCGAATCAATCCATCAAAAAGGATGTTCGGTTTGCCATCTCGAATTCGTTTGCCTTCGGAGGCAATAATGTATGTTTGGTGTTTGGTAAGTATAATAAATAGTTCGGAGTAATTAGTTCGTAGTTCGGAGTTAAAAAATTAAATGCTCCGAACTCTGAACTCCGGACTCCTGTACGGAACGGTTTCAAACCGTTCCCTACCGGACTCTGATATTTATGAGCCACCGCATCGTCATCACAGGTCTTGGAATCGTTTCCTCTATTGGCGTCGGTAAGGAGGTGTTCTGGGAGAATTGTCTTCAGGGAATCTCCGGGATCAAACCGATTCGAGGGTTTGATGTGAGTTCCTACCGTTCTCGACTGGGAGCCCAACTCACCGAGATCGATTTTAAAACCTTCATCAGACCTGCCAATCTCAGAAGGATGGATCGGATTGGAAAAATCGTTGTCTCAGCCGTTCGATTGGCGATAGACGATTCAGGTCTCAACCTAAAGGAAGAAGATTCGGGCAGGGTAGGAATTTCAATTGGCACAGGTTTGGGGAGTTCAGATACTGTAGACCAGTTCTTCCGGTCCCTTTTAAAAGAGGGTCCAATCGGAGCCGCACCCCTGCTGTTTCAAACCGCTGTGCCCAATGCCATCACGAGCCACTGTGCCATCGAATATGGCATCAAGGGAGTGAACATTACTTTCTCCCATAAAGAATCCTCCACAGAGATGGCCATGACTTTTG
Organism: Deltaproteobacteria bacterium CG03_land_8_20_14_0_80_45_14; assembly: GCA_002780715.1. Taxonomy (GTDB): domain Bacteria; phylum Desulfobacterota; class BSN033; order BSN033; family UBA1163; genus UBA1163. The sequence continues at coordinate 2,361 of PEUO01000171.1, read as the reverse complement.
CTTATCATCTATTGAGAGAGGGAAGGGCAGATGTCATCCTTGCAGGAGGAGGCGACGAGTTGAGCGAGCCTCTCTATCATGTCTATTCGATGTTAGGAGTTTTATCCCCGGGAAGAGGGAAAGGTGTAGAAGGAATGAGGCCCTTTGATCGGGACCGGAATGGGATTGTCCTTGGAGAGGGAAGCGGAATCCTTGTCTTAGAGACATTGGAGCATGCAAAGAAGAGGGGAGCGAAAATCTATGCTGAGATGGCTGGCGCCGGGCTCTCAGGGAGTACTGATGGACTTCTTCGGTACGACCTCAAAGGAGATTCGATTGCCAGGGCAATGTCTTTGGCAGCGAGGGAACTTCAGACAGTCGATTATGTTTCAGGAGCCGCCAATTCCACTCTTGATCTGGATCGAGCGGAAACCTCAGCAATTAAAAAGGTGTTTGGAAAACAAGCAAAAGAGATTTCTGTCAGCAGCCTTAAGTCGATGATTGGAGAGTTTGACGGTTCGGGAGGAATCAGGGCTTGCGGAGTCGCATTAAGTCTCTATCATGGGATGATTCCACCAACGATTGGAACAAAGCATCTTGGTCCAGAATGTGATTTGGATGTAGCCCTTGGTCAATCGAAAAGAAAGGAGATACAATCTGCTTTACTTAACGGTTGCTCCAACGGTGGATCAAATATCTCACTGTGGTTCAAACGATATGAACACATGGATTCATGAATTTAAAAAAATATGAACCCGTTAACGCCACGGGGCAAATAAGAACCTTCCCCTCCCTTCAATCCCCTCCCACCAAGGGGAGGGGAGGTTTTTAGGGGATTATTTTGTAAATGTTAGAGATAAATTCTCAGACTTCAATGTGTAAGAATCTACGCCTACGCTTTTTCCTGTGGCAGAGCCAGACACACATCACCCATTAGACAAAAAACAACCCAATAAAGAGATAATAATAAAATAACCCAAACAGTAAAATGATACCCAAAATGATTATCAAAATATTAACCATGCTCAATCCCCCACACATAACCTCAGATGGTCAAAGTTTACAAAACCCATATGAAGGAGTCAACAGGAATTGAAAAGTTGAAGGAGGAGGGTGGAAAGCGCAAGGAGGAAGAGACACCTCTATGTTTCTAGTGTCGTGTCTCAGAAATACTTTTATTAAGTAGAAAAGGGTTTTGTCAAAATTCTGCCCTCACACAAGCAAATGAAGCGTGTTGATGGGAAATTCCATAGAATGACAGTTTTGTCATTCCTGCGGAAGCAGGAATCCAGTTTTTTCAATGGGTTCTGGACTCCCGCTTTCGTGGGAGTGACATCCTTTTTCAGTACCCTGTCAGAGCTCCGGCCCACAGCTCTGATTTATTCAATGAATTTTCAAGACACGATAGTGGGAAGTGTCCCTCCGGTTAATGCCTATTTCGGCAATTCAAATGTTCCAATGTGTCTGGTGCAGTATTGGCTTGTGCCTGGCGCTATCGACTTCCCGGAAGCGATGCGTCGGACTTTTCCTTCCCCCTTAATTCCTTTCCATTTACCCGTGCCTTGCAGAAACTTACAATGGGTCTCGGCACCTTCCCGGATCGACTCCATGACAACAAAGTCCCCATCCGGATCCATGTACTTGCTGTAACCATACGCAGTGGTCTTGCCAGGCGTGCTCCTTGCAACCCCTACATAAAAGACGGTGCAGTTATCGAAAATCTTGTTCTCGGAATTGCTCCGGGCAATGCCCTTGAAGTCAAACGTGATGATGGTCAATTCATCGCTCTCAGAATTGACTGTGAATGTCATGGAGCCGCAGTCCGTGATGTCGTATTGTTGTTCCGCTTGAGCAACCGGAATCATCAGGCTCATACTAAGGACAAAAGCGACAACGGAGATTTTCCACTTGTTGCTTATAGGCATAGGACACCTCCTTATGATTTTTTTCGATTCCTATTTTGGTAATTCAAATGTTCCCGTCATTCTGATGCAACCTTGCACTGTCCCCGGGGTTATTGGTTTTCCTCCCGCTGCGGTCCGAAGTTTCCCTCCCCCCTTGATCCCCTTCCATTTCCCTGTGCCCTGTAAGAAATTCCAATCAGAGTCCAACTCGGCATCAAGGGTGCGAAGATTCTCCGTAACCAAAATATCTCCATCGGGATCCATGAACTTGATGTAACCGTATCTGTGCTTTCTTTTGTCCCCCAGATCCCGACCCACACCGATTCCATGGAAGGTCAGATTATCGAATGCTTTGTTTTCGAGATTGCTCCGGGCAATGCCTTTGAAATCGAAGCTGTGAATGCTCAATTCCTGGGTCTCGGACACCATGGTGGTGGTCAAAGACAAACAATAGGTGATGTCGATTGGCTCTGCTTGG
>PEUO01000027.1:9073-17762 GCA_002780715.1 Deltaproteobacteria bacterium CG03_land_8_20_14_0_80_45_14 | reverse complement strand
CGGGGCTGATTGATTCTCCACGATATGCATAACTACACAATAATTCATTAAATCTATATTGTCAAGCATTATTTTAGTAATTTATTCATATAATTAGTGACTACATATTAAATAAAAAAAAATTACAAGTGCAACGATTTTAAATAGTTATAAAAAAACAGGGGTGAACATCCGCTAAAATGACGCTTCGCGACGCTGCCTATTCATGCCATAACCTTCACATATCCTCCACAGGGTTGACCCCGTGGAATAGACGCAATATCTATTTTCGGAATAAGACACGGAGGTGTATTCGCTTTATTTTTGAGGGAGGGCGGCAGCACATTATTCCACGGGGTTGACTAATGAGAGTGGTCATAGTATAAAATGATGAATGCCATTCATAGGATAGAGACTTGGAAGGTATTGCCACCATCATTCTTGCAGCGGGGAAAGGGACCCGGATGAAGTCAGAACTGGTAAAAGTCCTTCATCCCATTCTGGGACTTCCCCTGCTCTCTTATCCCATAGAACTTTCCTTGAGCGGGATCAAAGCCGAAAAGACAATTGTGGTTGTGGGTCACCAGGCGGATCGGATCCAGGAAAGATTTAAAGACCTTAAAATTGATTTCGCCCTCCAGAAGGAACAACTGGGCACGGGTCATGCTGTCTTACAAGCCATTCTATTTCTTCACGAATTCAGTGGTACGGTTTTGATCCTCTGCGGGGATGTGCCTTTGGTGAAGGTGGAGACCCTTCGCTCTTTTATCGATACTTATAAGGAGAATGAATCCACTCTTTCTGTGTTGACAGCGGTCGTGGAGGAACCCTTTGGGTACGGTCGTATTCTTCGAAACTCGGAAGGTTGGTTGGAAAAGATTGTGGAAGAAAAAGATGCCTCAGAAGAAGAAAGAATGATCCGGGAGATCAATACCGGGATTTTTTGCGTGAAAGCTCCCTTCTTAATGGAAGGTTTAAAAGAGATTGGGAAAGAGAATGCCCAGGGTGAATATTATCTGACTGACCTGGTTGAGATTGCAAAGAAGAAAGGTTTGAGGTGTTCGGCTCATATCGTGGCGGATCCAGTGGAGGTGATGGGAATCAATACGAGGGTTGATCTTGCCATGGCCAATGAAGTTCTCCGGCAGGAAAAGTTGAAAGAGCTGATGCTTGCCGGTGTGACCATTGTCGACCCCAAAACCACTTATGTGGATCGAGCCGTTGAAGTAGGAAAAGATACCCTCCTCTATCCAAATTGTCATCTGCAGGGGAAGACGAAAATTGGTGAGCGTTGTATCATTGAACCCAACTCAAAGATTTTAGATTCTATCCTCGGCAATGATATAATCATCCGTGCAAACTCGGTGATCACTGAAAGTAAGATTGAAGAGGGGGCTATCATTGGACCTTTCGCCCACCTAAGGCCTTTGAGTGAGATCAAGACGAAAGCAAAGATTGGGAACTTCGTGGAGGTGAAGAAGTCGGTCATCGGCAAAGGTTCGAAGGCCAACCATCTGGCCTATATTGGCGATTCCTTTCTCGGAGAAGACGTCAACATCGGCGCCGGAACTATCTTCTGTAACTATGATGGATTCGAGAAGCATCAGACAATCATCGGTAATCGGGTCTTTGTGGGATCGAATGTGGAGTTGGTAGCTCCGGTCAAGGTGGGAAACGATTCCTCGATCGGCGCAGGCACCACGGTTACAAAAGATGTTCCTGAAGGGGCGCTGGCGATCAGCCGGGTGAAACAGAAGAACATCAAGAAGTGGAATAAAAGGGTGAAACTCCAACGTAAAAAGAGTATAAAGAAGAAGGATTTATGACATTTTAGCCATTTATAGAAATGGCTAAAATGAAATTTAAAATGCAAATTTTAAATTGTAAACCCAGATGTTGCATTGAAAAGGCAGTTGGATGTGCTTCCAAACCTTTACCAAGTGGTTCTTTACTATGTTTTATGGGTAACATGCGATATCACCTAAAGTGACTTCTGTAATGTGCTTGGAAACGCAGTAGTAGAACGTTAATAGGTTCCGCTGTAAAGCTTTTCCAGCACACCCAACAGCCTTTTGAAATGTTTTTATGCAACTGGTGGGTAAATTGTAAAATATTTTAGACTCTTTCTTGGAGCAGCAGTCAGGAAAATTTATATTTTTCATTTTATAATTAGCAATTTTCAATGAGGGTTTAAAAATGTGTGGCATTGTCGGATATATCGGCCCAAGAGAAACGGCAAAGGTTCTCATTGATGGGCTCAAACGACTCGAATATAGAGGATATGACTCCGCAGGCATCGCGGTTTTCCATCGAGGCAAGATCGAGATCAGAAGGAAGGAAGGGAAATTAACAAAGTTGGAGGAGTTGATCGGAGGGGAAACCTTTGATGGGAATGTGGGAATAGGTCATACTCGATGGGCGACCCATGGGAGACCATCCGACGAGAATGCCCATCCCCATAAGGCAGGCAAGGTCGCCGTGGTCCACAATGGCATCATTGAAAACTATCTTTCTCTCAAGGAAATTCTCAAGAGCAAAGGTCATGTTTTCACCTCTGAAACGGATACAGAGATTATTTCCCATCTGATCGATGAATTTGTTCAAGAGGGATATTCTTCCTTGGAGGCAGTGAAAATCGCATTAGAGAAGATCAAGGGCTCTTATGCATTGGGCATTCTTTTCGAAGGGGATGAAGAATGCTTGATTGCTGCAAGAAAAGAAAGTCCTTTGGTGATCGGCCTTGGAAAGGGAGAGTATTTTATCGCCTCGGATGTCCCTCCTATCCTTCCTTACACTCGGGACTTCATATTTATGGAGGATGGTGAGGTGGCGCTTCTCTCCTCCAAGGAAGTGAAAGTCTTCGATGCCAAGGGAGACGAGGTTTCAAAGGAACCGAAGCGAGTCAACTGGAGTCCCTTGATGGCTGAAAAGGGTGGGTATAAACATTTTATGCTCAAGGAGATCTTCGAACAGCCCAGGGCAGTGATCGATACCATCCGGGGTCGGCTCTCAGAGGAGAAGGGTGATGCCGTTCTTGAAGATGTCGACTTTGATCCAACGTTTCTGAAGAAAATACGACGGATTTTCCTGATTGCCTGTGGCACTTCTTACCATGCCGCCCTCGTGGGAAAGTTTCTCATCGAGGAGTTTTGCCGAATTCCGGTGGAGGCAGATATTGGCTCTGAGTTTCGGTATCGAGATCCTATTATTGGAGAAAATGATTTGCTTGTGACGATTTCCCAATCCGGGGAGACGGCCGATACCTTGGCTGCTTTAAGGGAAGCTAAACGAAAAGGAGCGAAGGCCTTGGCCATCTGCAATGTGGTGGAGTCGAGTTTGGCAAGAGAGGCGGACCATGTGATCTACACCCATGCAGGCCCTGAGATTGGCGTGGCTTCCACCAAGACCTTTGCCACTCAATTGGTCATCCTCTTCCTTCTCGCCCTTCGAATTGGAAGAGAATTAGGTCTTCTCTCCAAAGAGGAAGGGAAGGTATTGATTGAGGAATTGGTCAGGGTTCCACACCTCATGGAAGAAATGCTGAAAGCATCGAATCAAGTAGCGAAGATCGCCAGAAAGTACCTCCATGCCAGAGATTTTCTTTATCTTGGGAGAGGGATCAACTACCCCATTGCCTTGGAAGGGGCGCTAAAATTGAAGGAGATCTCTTATGTCCATGCAGAGGGCTACCCAGCCGGTGAGATGAAGCATGGCCCCATCGCTTTGATCGATCGGGAGATGCCGATCGTCGTCCTTGCCACCAAGAACGATGTCTATGAAAAGGTGATTTCGAATATCGAAGAGGTAAAGGCAAGGGAAGGAAAGGTCATTGCCCTTGCTTCTCCATCCGATCGAGAGGTCGCCAAAAAGGTGGATGATGTGATCTTTATCCCAGAGACACTTCCTTCTCTCACCCCCATTCTCCTCACCATTCCCCTTCAACTCCTGGCCTACTATATGGCTGACTTCAAAGGCACGGATGTGGATCAGCCGAGAAACCTGGCCAAGAGTGTGACCGTCGAATAAAAGATCATTGCAAATTTTAAAATGCAAAATTAACAATTAGAACAAAAAATCTTAAAACTTTGCAATTTGCATTGCTAATTTTGCATTTTGCAATGAGGTTTAGTAAGTGTCTCTGCTCAACGATCTCAATCCTGTTCAACAGAAGGCGGTTTTGGAAACCGAGGGACCACTCCTTGTTTTTGCAGGGGCAGGGAGTGGGAAGACCAGAGTTCTGACCTATCGAATAGCTTATCTCATTCAAGAAAAAGGAGTACAGCCCTGGAACATCTTTGCGGTCACCTTCACCAATAAAGCAGCCGATGAAATGCGGGAAAGGGTAGAGAGACTTCTCGGAGGATCGGCAAAGGGGACCTGGATTTCCACGTTTCATTCAGCCTGTGCCCGCATCTTAAGGCAGCATATTGAGCGTCTCGGCTTCCAAAGAAATTTTGTCATTTATGATGATCAGGATCAGGAGCGACACCTCAAAACGATCATGAAAGAATTGAACCTTGACTTCAAGATGTTTCCCCCCCGGGCCATTCGATCCGGCCTTGAACAATTAAAAAATGAGGGGATCACACCGGACCAATATTCTCCAAACCCCTATAATATATTCCAAAAGAGGCTGGCGTTGGTTTATCAGCGCTATCAAGAGGATCTCCACAGAAACAATGCCCTCGATTTTGGAGACCTCCTCGCCTTTGTGACGGTTCTTTTTAGACGTTTTCCAGAAGTCCTCAAGTCTTATCAGGAACTCTGCCGCTTTGTGATGGTGGATGAATTTCAAGATACCAACCTGATCCAATATCAACTCATCAGACAAATGGTCGAGGGTCATCGAAACATCTGTGTCGTCGGAGATGATGACCAGTCCATCTACCGCTGGAGGGGAGCAGAGGTGGGGAATATTTTGAATTTTGAGAAGGACTTTTCAGAAACTAAAGTCATCACCCTGGAACAGAATTATCGCTCCACTCAGAACATTCTCCGGGCCGCTAACCATGTGGTGAGGGAAAACCGCTACAGAAAAGAGAAGAAACTCTGGACGGAGAATCCCGAAGGGGAGCTCCTCACCTTTTATGTGGCTGACGATGAAACGGACGAGGCACGTTTCATCGTCCAAAAAATCGTGGAGCATTTCTCCATAGGGAAATCCACCAGGTCTTATCGTGACATGGCTGTCTTCTACCGGATCAACGCCCAGTCTCGTGCCATTGAAGACGAACTGGTCAAAAACCGGATTCCCTATACGGTTGTGGGAGGGATGAAGTTTTATGAACGAAAAGAGATTAAGGATGTCCTGGCCTACCTGAAGTTGATGAATAATTCCTCAGATGGTCTCAGTCTGAAGAGGATCATCAATGTCCCTTCAAGAGGGATCGGGGAGAAGACGATCGAGAAGATAGAGGCCTTCTCCAGAGAGAAAAGACTTTCCCTTTACGAAGGGTTGAAACAGGCAATTGCAGAGGATGGGCTGACGCCTGCAATCAAGGCAAAGATGAGAGAGTTTATCCGATTGATTGAAGAGTTGCGAAAAGATGCAGGGTCCTTCCCCCTCAGCCAACTAACTTTAGCCCTTCTTGCCAAGACGGAGTATCTTAAGAGGCTGAAGGAAGAGGGGACGGAAGAGGCTTTTTCAAAGATGGAGAACATTGATGAACTCATCAATGTGATCATGGGACTTGAACAGGGAGAAGAGAGGGTTTCGCTGGAAAGCTTTTTGGATAAAGTCTCGTTGGTGACAGACGTGGATCTTTATGAGGATAAAGGGAATCGCGTTTCATTGATGACTCTTCATTGTGCAAAAGGATTGGAGTTTCCCGTAGTTTTCATCGTGGGAATAGAGGAGGGACTTCTGCCTCACTACCGGCGAGGTGAGGAGATTGAAGATATGGAAGAGGAGAGGAGGCTCTTCTATGTGGGGATGACGCGTGCGAAGGAAAGGCTCTTTCTCTCACGGGCAGAAGAACGATCCACTTTTGGCATGGGGCGGGCCAATCTGGCCTCGCGTTTTCTTGACGAGCTTCCTATGGAATTGATGCAATTCGAGGAGAAGCGAGGGAAAATGGAGAGTTTATTCTCGCAGGAAACTCCATGGAGAGATGATACCCATCAAACCGGGAGTATGGCGGATGATCTGTCCCAAGAGAGCCTCTTCTTAGAAGGAGATGGGGTCGTCCTGAGTCCTGAGGGGTTCTATCCACTCAAAATAGGGATGCGGGTGAGGCACCCAAAATTCGGCGAGGGAAGGGTCAAATCCGTGGAGGGGATGGACGAGAATCAGAAGGCGATCATTGTCTTTGGAACCGTGGGCAGCAAACGCCTGAAAGTCTGTTCTGCTCACTTGGAAATTCTTGAGTAATAAGCAAAGAGCATAGGGCAAAGGGCATAGGGTGTAACTCCAGCCCTTCAGGGCTGACCTCAGGGCTAAAGCCCTGAGTTACTCTATGCGCCATGCGCTATGCGAAATTGGAGGATTCCATGAAGACCTATTTTATTTTATCGGCGATGGGAAAAGACCGGCCAGGGATCGTGGCTGATGTTTCGGAAGTGATTTATGAGTGCGGAGGAAGTATCGAGGATTCGAGCATGAGTCTTCTTAGAAACCACTTTGCTCTTCTTCTCCTCTTTTCTACAGAAAGGGAGGAGGTGAATCAGAAAATTTCTCCCGCCCTGAAACGACTCGAATGGGAGAAAAAGTTGACTGTCTTCTATTCTCCGATCACCTTTGAAGAAGCTTATCCCAAAATCAAGGAAGAGACCGACCGGTTCAAAATCACCACTTCAGGGGTGGATCACGCCGGGATCGTCTTCAAGGTTTGCCGCCTTCTGGCTGATCGTAAAGTCAACATCATCGATATGGAAACCCAACGTGTGCTTTCTGCAGAGAGCGGGACGCCGCTTTTTGAGATGGATATGGATGTGGAAGTGCCAAGATCGGTATCTGAACAGGGGCTAAGGGAGGACCTTCATCGTCTCGCCAATGAACTGATGATTGATTTAGTCCTGAAAAAGGAGCCATAATTTTTTCCAAGGGATCCAAATTCTTCTTGACATTGCTTCATCATTGATACAAAATTTTTCTATAAGTTACAGGAGAGACCCTATGTCAAAGGGGCGCCGAAGGGGCAAATCCCGAAAAGATTGGGACGAAACTCTCAGGCAAAAGGACTGTAACTTAATTAAATCCTGGAAAGATCCAGCCCCGAGCAAGAGCCGAAGGGTTGGACACCGAAGGGGAAAAATCCAAAGTTTTTAAGGGATAATCTCTCAGGTCAAAAGACAGGAGGAAGGCGATACGAATTCAATCGTCTTCCTCCTTTTATTTTTGGCAGAATCGATGAAGGATGAGAAACTATGAGGAAGAAAAAACCTCTCCCCAAGATTCATCCATCAAAGCGGTCACCAGAGATTAGTTTGCAAATCGGGGATAATATTTGTTTGATCGACTTAGAAGAATTGAAAGAACATGAGGAGATTCGGCCCGATTATTTGGAAGAATTGAAAAATGAAATTCTATCGGATGGGATTCTTAAAATGCCCATCGCCGTGGATAAAAAAACTTACATCATCTTAGACGGACATCACCGATTACACGCTTTAAAAAAGATAGGGTGTAAAAGAATCCCTGTCATCCTTTTTGACTATCAATCACCGGAAATAGAGGTCCTTCCTCACAGAGAAGGCGAGACCGTTACAAAAGAAATGATCATTCAAACCGCATTAGCGGGTAGAAGAATGCCTCCTAAGACTTCTAAACATATGATCCTGATCAAAGGTGAGCTGAAACACATCTCCATCCTCGAAACGGTTATCAATATTCCCTTAGAAAAATTAAAATAAGGGGATATTAATCAGTTTTGTGTTTTTCATTTTGCAATTTACAATTTTCAATGATAGGTTTTGATTAAAGGGGGTCAGCGATGAAATTCCCAGAAGGTTTACTTTACACAGAGAGCCATGAATGGGTGAAAGTCGGAGACTCGACTCTACGAGATGAAGGAAGTCAGGTAACGATCGGACTGACAGACTATGCTCAGAGCCAATTGAAGGATGTCGTCTATGTGGATATTCCTGAAGTTGGAGCTGAGTTTAAAAAAGGAGATAGTATGGGAGTGGTCGAATCTGTAAAGACCGTTGCCGATATTTACTCTCCGATCACCGGCAAAGTGGTAGATGTAAATTTTACCCTTAAGGATCATCCCCAGTTCGTGAACGAAGATCCCTTTGGGAAAGGATGGTTGGTTAAAATGGAAATCCAAGACAGAGAAGAGTTAAAAGGACTTCTTTCAGCAAAAGACTACAGGGGCTCGCTTCCCGAGGAATTGTAGATGCAGGACTTTATTCGTTACATCCCCCATACCGAAGAAGATATCCAAAAGATGCTTGAAACCATTGGCGTCAAGAAGTTGGAGGACCTCTTCCAAAACATTCCTAAAGAATACAGGCTTTCCAAACCCTTGAACCTTCCTGAACCTCTTTCCGAACCGGATCTCCTTCGCCACTTCCAAGGTCTCCAAGTTCCCATGACGAGCAATTTTCTCGGAGCAGGGGCTTACCATCATTTTGTTCCTGCTGTCGTTCCAAGCCTGGTTTCCCGTTCCGAGTTTTACACCGCCTACACCCCTTATCAACCTGAAATCAGTCAAGGAACGCTTCAAGCGATCTTCGAATACCAGACCTTGGTGTGTCAGTTGACAGG
>PEUO01000027.1:0-8946 GCA_002780715.1 Deltaproteobacteria bacterium CG03_land_8_20_14_0_80_45_14 | reverse complement strand
AGGGTGATTCAGACTTACATCGACCCTGATCAACACGAGATCATCCTGATTCCTTATAAGAGGGATGAGGGTCGAACGAATGAGAAGATTCTGTTTGATCTTATCAAAGAAGATGTGAGCGCAGTGGTCATTCAGAGCCCCAACGTTTTTGGTGTCATTGAAGATCTCCAACCCGTTGCAGAAAGAATCCACAACATAGGCGGATTGTTGATCGTCGGCTTCAGTGAAGCCGTCACTTATGGAATTTTGCAACCTCCTGGCGCAATGGGAGCCGATATCGTTGCAGGCGAAGGCCAGAGCCTGGGTATTCCTGTTTCTTATGGAGGTCCGTATCTGGGTATCTTCACTACTCAGGGGAGGTTTGTCAGAAATATGCCTGGTCGGTTGGTTGGTGAGACGATTGATTTGGAAGGAAAGAGAGGTTTTGTCCTCACCCTTGCAACCAGGGAGCAGCACATTCGGAGGGAACGAGCCACCTCCAATATCTGTACGAATGAGGGACTGTGTGCCCTGATGGCAACGGTTTTTTTATCCTGCCTCGGGAAAGAGGGGTTGAGAGAGTTAGCGATAATGAATCTGAGCAAGACGGAGTATGCAAAGAAGGTCATCTCACTGATTCGTGGTTGCAAACTGAATTTTACTGCGCCTACTTTTAATGAATTCGTTTTGCAGATCGAAAAGGAACCTGGAAAGGTTTTGGAGAAACTAAAAAGGGAGAATATCTTAGGAGGTCTCCCCTTGGGGAAATTTTATCCTGAACTCGATCATCATCTTCTCGTCGCAATGACTGAGATGAACAAAAAGGAAGAGATCGATCGTTGGGCTGAGGCACTGGAAAAAGCACTTAAGTAGATAAAAATGCCAAATGACAAAGTTCAAATGTCAAATAAAATCCTAAGCTCAAATGTGGTAACTCAAGGCTTCAGCCTTGATTAAAATCAACCCTGAAAGGGTTGAGTTACACGATTTTGAACTTCGCCATTTTTTAGAAGGTAATTCAATGGGAAGAGTAAGAGATACCGGGCTCATTCAAGACGAACCCCTGATCTTTGAGCAAGGCGGGGAAGGTAGGAAGGGATATTCCTTGCCTCGATGGGATGTTGAGAAAGTAGAGGCTCAGAACCTGATCCCTTCTTATCTCCTACGCAAGGAACTGGAAGGATTTCCTCAACTGAGCGAGATTGATGTGGTACGGCACTTCACCCGACTTTCCCGATGGAACTATGGAGTGGATAGCGGACTTTACCCTTTGGGTTCCTGCACGATGAAGTATAATCCAAAGGTGAATGAAGAAATTGCAAGAATGAGTGGATTTTCTGACATCCATCCTTATACACCCGAAGATCTCTCTAAAGGGATTCTGAAATTGATGTATGAGTTGCAAGGCTTTCTTGCTGAAATCACAGGAATGGATGATGTAACGTTGCAGCCGGCTGCTGGGGCTCACGGTGAACTGACAGGTTTGATGATGGTCAAAGCGTGTCTTCAAGGACGTGGAGAGAGACGGAAAAAGGTGTTGGTTCCGGACACCGCCCATGGAACCAACTGCTCTACTTCTGCGATTGCGTCTTATCAGATGATAGAGATTAAATCGAATGAAAAAGGGGTGATCCCTCTTGAGAAAGTGGCCGAAATGATGGATGAGGAAGTGGCGGCCATCATGGTGACTAACCCAAACACCTTAGGTCTTTTCGAGGAACACCTAAGCAAGATCGCTGAGATCGTTCATCGCAAAGGAGGGTTTGTCTATTGTGATGGAGCCAATCTTAATGCCCTGATGGGGATCGTAAAACTGGGTGATTTGGGGGTGGATGTAGTCCATATCAATCTCCATAAAACCTTTTCAACTCCTCATGGCGGAGGAGGTCCTGGAGCTGGTCCTGTGGCCGTAAAAAAAGAGCTTGCGCCTTATCTCCCGATTCCAGTGATCGAAAAGCATGGAGAGATCTACCGACTCAATGACGATCGACCACACAGCATTGGCAAGATAAAGGCCTTCTACGGAAACTTCGGGGTCCTGATTAAAGCTTATGCCTACATCCTCTCGATGGGAGCGGAAGGGCTCAAGAGGGTGAGTGAGATGGCTGTGCTCAATGCTTACTATCTGATGAAAAGACTCAAGGACTATTATTATCTTCCGTATGATCGACCCTGCATGCATGAATGTGTCTTTACGGATCGATTTCAGGAAAAGTTTCATGTTTCAACCCTCGATATTGCCAAAAGGCTGATCGATTATGGTTTTCATCCTCCCACGATTTACTTCCCTCTGGTCGTTAAAGGTGCGCTGATGATGGAACCTACAGAGACGGAGAGCAAGGAAAGCATCGATCGATTTATTGAGACGATGATCGAAATTGCCAAAGAGGCAGAAGAGAATCCGGACCTCCTCCGACAGGCGCCTCAGAGGGTTAAGGTGAGAAGGCTCGATGAAGTCCTGGCCGCAAGAAAACCGAAATTAAAATGGACCATTGATAAATAAAATGTCAAATGTCAAAGTTCAAAGTTCAAATCAAGTCCGAAATGTAACTCAACCCTTCAGGGTTGATTAAAATCAAGGCTAAAGCCTTGAGTTACGGCATTTGACATTCATTTGGCATTTGAGCTTTGGCATTTGGGTTTCAATTAATGAATGGCCGTGGATATATTATAGATCTTGGATTGATAGACTACCAAAAGGCCTGGGAACTTCAGCGCCAACTCTGGTCGAGGCGAGTGGAAGAAGAGTTGCCAGACTTGTTGCTGATCCTTGAACATCCCCATGTAATCACTCTTGGAAGACGTGGCAACCGATCGCATCTTATTGCTTCTTCAGAAGTTCTGGAGGCGATGAAGATTCCCATCTTCCATGTGGAGAGGGGCGGGGATGTCACTTACCACGGTCCTGGGCAGATGGTAGTCTACCCCATTCTTGATTTAAAGGAATATGGATATCGCCTCATCCGATATATTGGTCAACTCGAGGAGGTCATTCTCCGTGTCCTTATAGATTTCAGAATCCAAGGGGAAAGAGACCCTTTGAACCGGGGTGTCTGGGTAGATGGAGAAAAGATTGCTTCAGTGGGTGTGGCCATCAAACGGTGGGTTTCATTCCATGGTTTTTCATTAAACTATGAAACCAACCTCAAATACTTTGAACTGATCAACCCCTGCGGTCTCGAAGGGAAAAAGATGACCTCTATGGCAAAGATTCTTGGAAAAGAAATCTCCCGGGAACGACTATGGGAAAGGATATCTTTTCATTCTAAAGAGGTTTTTCAGAAAGACTGGGAAAAGAAAGAGTTAAAAGAATTAATTGCAAATTGACCATTGAACATTGACCATTTATCATTGAACAATATGAATCCAAAAAGGGTGATTATCATTGGAGGGGGACCGGGTGGTTATGTGGCAGCTATTCGAGCTGCTCAACTGGGAGCCAAAGTTACCTTGATAGAGAAGGATAAAATCGGAGGGACCTGCCTTAATCGGGGTTGCATTCCTACCAAGGCCCTTCTTTCCGATGCCAGAATGCTTTGTTCGCTCAGACGTTCCACAGTCTTTCAATCCCTTATTAACGAAAGATTTAATCCCCTTGAATCAATGATGGAACGGAAGGAAAAGGTGGTTCAGGAGTTGGTGAAGGGGGTGGAGATGCTCCTCGAATCCCATCGGGTGACCGTTAAACAGGCTCAGGCTGATCTTTTAGGGCCCAATCAGGTGGCCCTCTTACATAGTGATGGGAAAAAGGAGATCATTGAAGCTGATGCGATCATCCTTGCTCCTGGTTCAAAATCGAAAACTCTCTCTAACATTACGCCTGATGGTGGAAAAATCATCACCAGTGATGAGGCTTTGGAAATCAAAAAGATCCCTCGTGAAATGGTTATTGTGGGCGGAGGATATATCGGCGTTGAGTTTGCCACGATATTCAATGCATTAGGTTCAAAGGTGACGATTGTTGAAATTCTGGATAATATTCTGCCTGGTCTTGAAAATGAATTGGTTCGAAATCTTCGAAGGTTCTTAGAGAGGGATGGCATCAAAATTTTGACAAAGTCCAAAGTCGAAGATCTCCGTCCTATGGAAGAAGGATTGAGATTGACCGTAAACACCCCGCAGGGGGTTCAGGAAGTTACGGCCCAAAAGTTGCTTTTAGCCGTTGGCAGGAGCCCCAATTTAGATCTCGATTTTCCAAAAGCAGGTGTTGAAATTTCCTCAGCAGGTATCCGGGTCAATCGCCGGATGGAGACAACCACACCTCCTATTTATGCAATCGGTGATGCCATTGGAGGAACTATTCTGGCCCATGTGGCAATGGAAGAAGGAGTGGTGGCAGCAGAAAATGTGATGGGGATCGATCATGAGATGGAAGGTCACCTCATCCCTCTTTGTATCTTCACTTATCCAGAAATTGCCTCCATTGGCCTTACCGAAAAAGAGGCGAGGGGAAAAAGAGCAATAAAGATAGGCCGCTTTCCCTTCCGTTCCAATCCAACAGCATTGATCTCCGGGGAGACTGATGGTCTCATCAAAGTAATTGTTGGTCGAGAGGATGATCAAATTTTAGGGGTTCACATCATTGGTCATGATGCTTGCACTCTGATTTCAATCGCTTCCAACCTGATGGAACAGAATGTTAAAACCAGAGAATTCTCCAGACTCATTCAAGCGCATCCAACCACTCCAGAGGCTCTGAAAGAGGCGTTTCTTGATGTAGATGGTTTGGCCATTCATCTCCCAAAACCGCTCCGGAAATAAAGCAGAGGGCATAGAGCATGGTAAAAAAGATCATTGCAAATTTAAAATTGCAAATTGCAAATTGAAAAATGAGAAATTTGAAAAAACCTCCCTGGTTGAAGAAACGCATCCCTCCATTTCAGGATCTCCTAAAGGTGAAGTCGATCTTAGACGAAGCAGACCTTCATACGGTCTGTGAGGAGGCCCGTTGTCCAAACCTCGGGGAATGTTTCTCCAGAGGGACGTCAACGTTTCTAATTCTGGGAAGGGTTTGTACAAGGGATTGCGGTTTTTGTGCTGTGGAACATGGAGTACCCATTTCGCCCGATGAAACAGAACCAGAAAAAGTTGCTCAAGTTGTTAAAAAAATGGGCCTTCAGTACGTTGTTATCACTTCGGTCACCCGAGACGATCTTCCCGATGGCGGAGCGCCCCTGTTTGCCAAAACGATTCAAGCCATCCGGGCATTGGATTCAAATATAAAAATTGAGGTCTTGATTCCAGATTTTCAGGGTAAACATTCCTCTTTAGAAATTGTTCTCAAAGAATGTCCGGACGTCCTAAATCACAACATTGAAACGGTCGCACGACTCTACCCTGTAGTCCGACCTCAAGCTGCCTATCAGAGATCGCTTGATTTATTGAGAAGGTCAAAAGAAGATTATCCTCATATTCCAACTAAATCAGGTTTTATGCTTGGACTGGGAGAGACTCATGAAGAAGTTTTGGAACTCCTTCGAGATCTGAGAGAGGTAGGATGTGATTTCTTAACGATCGGCCAATATCTTCAACCCCGCCCGGATCGTTTATCGGTCGTACGATTTATTCCCCCGGAGGAATTCGATGAGTATAAGAGGGTAGGGCATGAGATGGGTTTTAAAGCTGTTGCCTCAGGTCCCTTTGTTCGAAGTTCCTTCCACGCCTCCCAGATGTTTGAGAACCCCAAAATCTAATCGCCTTCAACTTCTGACAAATGGATGATATGATAGATATTCGAAGGAGAGGAGAGGGTATGTACATAAATAAGTTATTTCGCATTCTAGCCATTTTAGTACTGATGATAGCATCTTGTACGGTGAAGGAAATTCAACAACCTCCACCGGTTGTTCAACCACCAGTCCAGCCTCCTCCTAAGCCAGCCAAGGTCGCTTTGGTGCTGGGGGCAGGTTCATCCAAAGGGTTTGCCCATATCGGTGTGCTGAAGATCCTTGAGTCGAATAAAATCCCGATCCACATGATCGTCGGAACCAGCGTGGGGAGTGCTGCAGGAAGCCTCTACGCCTATGGTTACGATGCCTTTAAACTCCAGAAGCTGTCCTTTTCAATAGAAAAAGAAGATATCATTGATCTTCTCTATATCCCCAACAATGGGTTTATCAAAGGGGAGAAGCTTGAAGAATTTATTAATAAGTCGGTGAAGAATACCCCGATGGAAAAGTTGAAGATTCCTTTTTATGCTGTGGCCACAGACTTAGAAAAGGGGCAGGAGATTGTCTTTGGAAAAGGGAATACAGGAACAGCGGTGAGGGCGAGTTGTTCCATCCCGGGTATCTTCAGACCCGTAAAAATTGCTGATAAGATGTATGTCGACGGAGGGGTGGTCAGCCCTGTTCCCGTGGAGGCTGCCAAAAGATTTGGCGCTGATGTCGTCATTGCTGTGGATATCTCCTCAGGGATTGAACGGTCCCAGCCCGAAGGGACGATTGAGGCCATCCTGCAATCCATCAATATCATGTATTCCAAACTCGGCTCCATCCAAGCTTCTCAGGCGGATGTGGTCATCAGACCGAAGGTGAGCCATATCGGCTCTGCTGATTTTTCAAAAAAACATGAAGCAATTCTTGAGGGAGAAAAGGCAGCGATCGAAGCTCTCCCCCAAATTATGGCTATCATTACCCAGCTCCGGCAAGAAGGAAAATTGGAATGAATAGGATAATGATAACAAAAAAAGGGGATGATGATGAAAAAAGATGGAGTGCGATTTTAATATTTACCATGTTAGGAGGTCAGATTTTCATCGGAGCCCTGCAGGCAAATGAGGCGGCTGAGAAAGCCGCCATCACGGCATCTGGCGCATGGTTGTCCTTGGTGGATAGGGGCGATTATGCTGAGAGCTGGAACCAAGCAACAGGGTTAGCCCTTAAGATTCCGAATATCCAAGGCTATGCTTAGAGCCCTATTAAGCTCTTCGGTTTTTTGTGGAGAGAGCGATCCGACAAAGTTGGTCAGAAGCGACTTAGGCAAACTTACAAGCTCATCGCAGTGAACACTGCTATCGTGCTTCAATCCCTCATCCACACCAACCAGTACTTGAGTGGAAAGACCGTCATGAGTTGAATAAATCGGGGCGCATATGACTGTGGAAAAGCGAGAATCGATGAGAACTTGGCGGCTTACAACAACAAAGACTCTGGATTTTTTGGGATCCTTGGCTGAAGGGTTAGCAACACGATACAATTCACCACGTTTCACAGATCGACCTGATAGGTGAGAACATCCGCTGCTTCTCGGTTTAGATAATCCGCATGCTTATTGATAATCTCAAGGTCTCTGGCATCTTGCTGCCCACGGATCAATTGTATAATAAAAGCCCGGACAGCATCTTCGATGAATTCGGATCGGTTTTTGTATTCCCCTGCATATTCGTCGATCGCTTTCAGCAAATCTTCAGACAAGGTTATAGATGTCTTGACTTTCATACTACAAAAATACCCCAAAAAGAATACCTTGTCAACAAAAGTTTTATAAATATTATTGGACCAACTTTCTTCAATCATCTCTGCTATGAGTTCCTTTTGGAACGACCTATATCAGCGGTAGCTATTAACCGTCTGCTGGAGTGACTTAGGCATACCTTATCCATAATCCCGGTTGAATAACCTTTTTCTTCAAATCTGTTTTCGGGGACTCAAAATCATCTGAGCCTCCACATTGAAGTTTACCGAGGGCCAAATTTCCCTGCGATCCGGTGGAGCGGTTGAGGCGAAGTGAGATATCTATATTGCTACGCTCAGTGCTTCTTGCGCCTCGCGCGGTAATTGTACAAGAACGAAATAGGACTGGGGATAAAGGTAATCTTCACCTGATTCATCGATTACTCTGAGGTATCCTTCTTTTTCTGCTTCCTCATCCGGCAGAACCTGGTAGACCTTACGCTTTTCTAAATCCTCACAGTCTTTGTTCTCCACGCAGAGCGCAAACATCCGTTCTTTCTTTTCTTTTTCCATGGCTTTAATCCAGAATCCTTTTGATTTTCATCTTCTTTCTACCAATGCCGTGGGCTCCGTACCAGTGGACCTCTGCTTTACGTATCCTTCCGCTATGAAGACGAACATTGGCCACGCCTTTGAGTTTGCGCCAACGGCCAAGCCCATACTGTTTGCGAATCCGCATTATATCTTGGATTCTTCCTCCCACAGCAATGGTTTGAATTTCCTCTATTTCTCCTATTATATCTAAATCCATGGGTTATTGCACCCCAAGATCTTGAATCATCATAAGCATAACGTTTATTTTTAACCTGATTCTACAATTGTTAGCATCTTATATAGAATTTGGCTGCGTGTCAATTGATCTTGTGGTGGTATTGTAGTTATTGGGACTCAATATAAACAGGATTATGATACCGCAGGGAATCCTTCGGGAGGAGTTATGAAGAGCTATCGGAAAGAACTTTGGTTTGAGGCGCCCACGCGGAGGGCTTTTATCAATATTACTCCCAAGGTTGAAGCATGCCTCAAAGAGAGTGGAATCAAAGAGGGGTTGGTGTTGGTCAATGCCATGCATATCACTGCCTCGGTCTTCATCAATGACGATGAATCTGGTCTTCATCATGATTTTGATTTATGATTGGAGAAGCTTGCTCCACATCAACCGGTTTCGCAGTATCGTCACAATGTCGGAGAGGATAATGCCGATGCCCATTTAAAAAGGCAGGTGATGGGTAGAGAAGTCGTTGTGGCAGTCACCGAGAGCAAGCTCGATTTTGGCCCATGGGAGCAGATTTTTTATGGTGAGTTTGACGGCAGACGAAGAAAAAGGGTTCTCGTCAAGATCATCGGGGAATAAGTTAAAAGGGGCCGCTTCTATTTTATTTCCGTAGCTTTCGTTCTCCAACGGGATAGCGTGGAGAAATTAATAAATAGAACCGTCCCCTTTACTCTCGTAAGGCTTGCAGAACTCCATTGGTATGAAGGCCATGGCAAGGGAAGAAAGGAAACTAAAATC
>PEUO01000149.1:631-4806 GCA_002780715.1 Deltaproteobacteria bacterium CG03_land_8_20_14_0_80_45_14 | reverse complement strand
TGACAACTGGGGACTTTCGTAATGTCATTCTGAAGAGCCTGTCCTGAGCGTAGTCGAAGGAAGCCCTAGCGACTGAAGAATCTCGCTGTATTTCCACCAAGAATTGCTGACTTCCTTGACAACCCCTCACCTGTCCCGTAGAATATTTTAAAGATGAGAAAAACCACCTACTTTTATATCCTTAAAGAAACCACCCCTATCTTCCTCATTGGCCTGTTGATCTTTACTGTTATCCTCCTGATGGACAAAATCCTTAAACTTATCGATTTAATTGTAAACAGAGGAGTCAGCTTCTCCAAGATTTTGATGCTTCTTCTCTTTATCTCCCCCTCCTTCCTGATCTTCACCATTCCAATGGCATTTCTCCTGGGGACACTTCTCTCTTTTGGGAGGCTATCCGGGGATAGTGAAATTACAGCCTTTAAGGCTTCTGGAATGAGTCTATACCAACTCTTTCTCCCTATCTCCATTCTCTCCATTATCGCTTATCTCTTCACTTCTTTTTTAGTCTTTTACGGCCTCCCCTGGGGAAACCGTGGATTTATATCAACGATTTACCTCATCGCCCAATCCAAAGCAGACATCGAGATCAAGGAACGCGTCTTTAATGATGTGTTCGATGGTCTCGTGGTCTATGTAGATAAAGTTCCCATTCAAGGGAAAAGGATGGAGGGGGTTTTGATTTATGATGAAAGAGATAAAGAGAAGATTAATACTATCTTTGCCAAGGAAGGTTTTCTTGACAGTAATCCAAAATCTCAGGAAGTTGTCTTGAGACTCCTCAATGGGGATATCCATCGGTTCGAAACCAAGACAAAGGTATATCAAAAAATGAAATTTGACGCCTATGACTTAAAACTTGAATTGGGAAAAACCTTCGCCGCTATGAGAAAGAAGCTCAAAGAACATGAGATGTCGATTGATGAGATTAAAGAAAAGATAAAAAATATGAAGAAAAAAGGAGAAGACACTACGGGGCAGGAGGTGGAACTCCACAAACGATATGCGATCCCTTTTGCCTGCATCGTCTTCGGTTTGATCGGCGTTCCTCTGGGAATTCAACCCCGCCGTTCAGCAAGGTCTTATGGTTTCATTCTCGGGATTCTCATCCTAATGACTTACTATATGTCCCTCACAGCCTCAGAGATCTTCGCTATGAGAAAAACAATACCCCCATTCTTGGCAGGTTGGGCCCCCAATTTTCTCTTCAGTGGTCTCGGCGTCTATCTCCTCGTCAAGGCAGCCAAAGAATCTCCTTTTAAACTAATAGTCTGGTTGACTGACGGACTCGATTTCATTCAGCGGAAGTGGAGAGGGCTTTTTGAAAATGTTTGAAAGTCACCGTGTCCTTCATCGATATGTCATACGGGAATACCTGAAGATCTTCAGCTTGAGCCTGAGCAGCTTGCTCCTCATCTATGTCATCGTCCTCTTCTTCCAGAAAGTGGATCTCTTCGTCCGAAACAAGGCCCCTTTCCACCTTATCTTTCTATACCTCCTCTATAAGATTCCTGAGGTGATTTTCCAATGGACCCTTCCCTACGGGGTTTTGCTGGCTACGCTTCTCACCCTTGGCGCGCTCTCCCGACACAGTGAGATCACGGCCATGAAGGCAGGTGGAGTTAGCCTCTACCGAATCACCTTCCCATTGTTTTTCATCGCTCTTTTCATTAGTCTATGTTCATTTTTAGGAAATGAGTATCTCGTCCCTCTCACCAATCATAAGACCCGATATCTTCTCTCCGTCCAGTTGCGAAAGGAACCCCCCGCGAGTTTCTTCAAGAATTACAAGATATGGTATCGCAGCGATCACCATATCTTTAACATTCAATTGCTCGATCCGAAGAAACAAGCCTTGAAGGGGTTCACCCTCTATGAATTTGACGAACAGTTTCGATGTACTCAACGGATCGATGCGAGTGAGGTAAAATGGGTCAACGGGAAATGGAAATTTTACGATGGATCGGTGAGAGATTTTGATGAGAGGGGCTCCATCCAGACGACCCCTTTTAGAGAACTGGAAGTCTCCCTTTCGGAGAATTGGGAATCCTTCCAAAACATCGAGCGACAGTCCCGAGAGATGAGTTATACAGAACTCCGCACTTATATACAAAGGATCCAATCCGCAGGTTATGATTCAACCCGCTATCTTGTCGAGCTCTATGCCAAGCTCTCTTACCCTTTCTTAAATTTGATCATGATCTTGATCGGCGTCCCTTTTGCCCTGAAGACAGGTCGATCAGGAGGAGTGGCCTTGAGCATCGGGGTTAGTGTCATGATTGGATTTGCCTATGGTGTCACCTTTTATGTTTTTCTATCTTTTGGGAAATCAGGAATCCTCTCTCCCTTTCTCTCCTCTTGGATTCCTACCATCCTCTTTGGTCTGGCCGGAATCTTCGCCTTGATGAGCACCAGACAATAACAGGATAACAGAGAATCAGGTCATCAGGATATCAGGACAAAAAGAATCATTTTAGCCTCATATCCTGATATTCTGGTATTCTGATTCCCTGATATCCTGCTAAGGATTGGTCAGGGCGTTCAGATAGGAATTGATCTCTCTAAACGTGTCGGTCAGGAAAAGAATCCCAATGCCAATCAGGAAAAGACCGCTTACGATGGTGATCACCCTCATGTATCGTTTTATTTTATCAAAAGCAGAGAGGAATGAATTAAAGGCCAGGGAGGAAAGAAAAAATGGAATCCCCAAACCTATCGAATAATAAGTCAAAAGCAGGATTCCCGTCGTAAAACTTTTCGATGCGCTGGCATAGATAAGGATTGTGGAGAGGATCGGTCCAATACAAGGAGTCCATCCTGCCGCAAAAGCTATTCCCACAAGGAATGAACCTGCATAACCCAAGGGTTTCTTCCTCATCTCAAATCTTTTTTCCATTTGCAGAAAAGGAATGTTGATGATTCCAGTGAAATGGATGCCCAGGAGGATAATTAACACCCCCCCTCCTTTCATAATCCAGTATTGATATTGAGCCAATAACTGTCCGAGATAAGTGGCGGAGGCGCCCATCAGGATAAAAACCAATGAAAATCCCATGATGAAGAACAGGGAATGAAGGATAGCGGCCCACCTCAACTTCGACCTAACTTCAACCTCTGTGAGTTCTTTGAAGGAAACCCCTGTGATGTAAGTGATATAAGAGGGAACCAGAGGAAGGACGCAGGGCGAGGCGAAGGAGAGAAGTCCTGCAGAAAAGGCGATCATCCCTGAAATCTCTTGTGGCTGGCTCATAGTTAGTTTAAAATCATTATACTTCATTCCTCGGCAAAAAAGAATATTTTTATTACCACTCCTTAATACCGTTGACAACTCATTGAGTTGATGATAATTTTTTAAACATCCTATTTAGGATTTTGCCTGCCTGCCGCAGGCAGGGAATTCAAATTTTTAAAGCGGAGGAGAATCATGGCAATTTTAGAAATCAGTGTTGTACCCATTGGCACGGGCGATACGAGCCTCAGCGCTTATGTGGCGGAGTGCCTGCGTATTTTGAAAAAAGAAAAAGTTCGTTACGAACTTTCGTCAATGGGAACAAATATCGAGGGGAGCCTGAAAGACCTATTCAAGATCGCCTTTAAAATGCATCAGGTCCCTTTTAAAAAAGGAGCCCTGCGAGTAGTAACCACCTTAAAGATTGATGATCGAAGAGATAAAAAAGGCACTCTGGAGGGGAAAAAGAGAGCAGTCCAAAAAAAGTTAAGGGTTAGGTAGGGAACGGTTTGGCTCCGCCCCAGCTTCCGGCTCGGAGAGTCCTCCAGCTCGGAGAGAGGGACTTCTGCCCCGGAGGGAAACCGTTCCGTACAAGAGTTGAGAGTTAGGAGTTAAAGTTGAAAACTTTTTTAGGAGGTGTGAGATGAAGATTAAATATTATGGACATGCAGCTTTTTTGATCACATCCGATCAGGGGCTTAAAATCATGATAGACCCTTACGAACCCGGAGCTTTTGGCGGCCAACTTTCTTATGGGAAGATTAAAGATCAGGCGGATATCGTTTTAACCAGTCATGATCACGCCGATCACAATTATACCAAGGATCTTCCTGGAACTCCCCAAGTCGTAAAAGGAAGCGGTTCCAAAACAATAAAAGGAATTTCAATCAAAGGCATCTCAACCTACCACGACCCTTCTAAGGGAAGTGAACGAGGCGCCAATACC
>PEUO01000149.1:0-514 GCA_002780715.1 Deltaproteobacteria bacterium CG03_land_8_20_14_0_80_45_14 | reverse complement strand
GGTGGGGTTTTCACCATTGACCCAATAGAAGCGACCCGTGTCGCCGAACAGATAAAACCTAAAATCCTCATCCCGATGCATTTCAAGACGGAGAAATGCGGATTTCCTATCGCAACGGTGGAAGACTTTCTGAAAGGAAAAAAGAACACAAGGCGGCCCAAGGCCAGTGAAGCCACTTTCGACAAAGCAACCCTCCCCCAGCAAATGGAGATTGTGGTCTTAGAACACGCCCTGTGATGGGCCATGACGGGTCACCCTCGAAGCATGAAAATTCTCCGAGTTCTTAGGTTAGGGCTACGGTTACGAAGCCCGTTTCGTTTAAGGTCCAACGGTTACGTGCCTGCACGCCGAAGTGTCTGCCTGTCGGCAGACAGACGTTTTCGGCACGCAGGCGTGAGCTTCTTGAGCCGAACAACGTAGCCGAATGACGATACGGGCCCTGTACCTTTGTTGCTGAATCTGATCTTTAATGATAACGGTCTTATTCGCCATAGGGTGCTTTGCTCTTCAGTAC
>PEUO01000245.1 GCA_002780715.1 Deltaproteobacteria bacterium CG03_land_8_20_14_0_80_45_14 | reverse complement strand
TTCTAAAATCTAAGCCCGCTGCAGCCGCCGGCCCAGCCTCCGGCTCAGAAGAGCCTCTGGCTCGGAGAGAGCGGCGGGGCATTATTTCTAACGGGGTAAATCACCCGGGGTTATTTTTTGAAAGAATGATAGAAACTGCTTCCCCTCCGATGAAGGCGGAAAATAATCCCCTTCTCTAAATTGATATCCTTTATCGCTTTTTCAAAATCCTTTATTGTCTCGATCTTTTTTCGATTGATTTCCAGGATAACATCTCCTTCCTGAATGCCCAACTCATCGGCAGGGCTGCCCTCTTCAACACCGATGACGACGACACCGCGCTTTATTTCGCTTGAGATTCGATACCGAGCAGCCAGTTGGGGCGTTAGTTCTTGAACCCTTGCTCCTAACTTTTCTTCTATCTCTTTTTCCTTCAGTGTCTCTGGTTTATCGGGCATAGCCGTGGTGGTGATCTCAATGGTCATGGGTTTTCCATCTCTGATCACACTGAGTTTTGCTTTTTGTCCCACCTTTTTCTTTTGGATTTCTTTAATGAGTTCGTTGGTGTTTTTAATGGCTTTATCATCCACCGATTTGATGATGTCCCCTGAGACGAGCCCTGCTTTTTCGGCGCCCGTTCCTTGATGGACTTGAGCGACAACGACCCCCTCCTTCTCTTTTACTTGAAATTGTTCTGCCATCTCGGAGGTGAGATCCTGTACACTGATTCCCAGCCACGGCCGGACTACCTTGCCCTGTTTGATGAGATCGTTCAAGATCTGTTTGGCCGTGTTGATGGGAATGGCAAACCCAATCCCTGTGCCTGGTTGGATGATCATGGCATTAATTCCAACCACTTCTCCATCGATATTGATCAATGGACCCCCACTGTTGCCCGGATTGATGGAAGCATCGGTTTGAATGAAATCTTCATAAGTTCCCGTCCCCAATCCAGAGCGGCCTTTGGCGCTGATCACTCCTACCGTCACCGTATGCTCAAGGCCAAAAGGGCTTCCGATCGCAATGGCCCATTCTCCAACCTCCAGCTTATCTGAGTCGCCCAGAGCCGCTGCAGGAAGATCTTTTGACTTGATATGGAGGACGGCGAGATCCGTTCTTGAATCTTTGCCTTTGAGAGTTGCGGTAAACTCTCTTCCGTCATTGAGGCGCACCTTGATCTTATCCGCCTCTTCCACCACATGATTGTTGGTCAAAATATAACCCTCTTTATCAACGATGACCCCTGATCCTCCGCTTCGCTGTTTATGCCGGTATTCCTTTCCTTTTTCTCGGGGTGAAAAACCGAAACCCTTGAAGAAATCCTCAAAGGGACTCCCCTTGAAGAAGTCCTCTCCATATTTATCCCAAGGTCTCATTGTAATGGTTTTTTCTGTCGTGATGTTGACAACGGCAGGCTGGACTTTTTTGGCCACTTCCACAAAGGCCTGCCCGAGGGATCTGGCCGTCGTCAATTTATCGTTTTTGGGAAGTGAGTCGGCCCTGTCTTTACCCATACAGAAAAAGAGGCCGAATAAAAGAAAGAGGATAGAAAGACCCCCCACCAATCCTTTCGTCATTTTATTCCTCATGATCCGCTCCTTAAATTGAATTATATTTATAATTTATCTTTTTCCCCTTAAGTTGTCAAATGACGTTGAAAAGGGGGGAGGATAAGAAAAGATGTTAAAAAGAATTTATGGTTTAATGGATTTTCGACCTTCTAAAAATCCTTTTTCAAATATTTTCAGACTCACTTCTCGAAATTTTGGGGATGTTACCCGTTCGATAGCGTCCCTGAGTTTGTCATGGGAGAAGGGAAACCTGGGATGGGCAGTGGCAAAACCGATGATGGCAATGTTTGCCGATTGAACCGATCCCATTTCCCTTGCTAATTGATCCGCCCCAAACACATAAGTTTCGATTCCTTTTTCCTGCAGATATGTTTTGATTTCCTGGTTCATATAGTTCGGATCTGGGGCATTGATAAAACAGAGACCGCCGTCTCGGCCATTCGAAGATGGCTTGAGATAGTAAAGGGTTTTATAGGCTTCATTCTTTTCAAAAGATAAGAGGATGTCGGCGCTTCCCTTCTTTACAAGGGGACTATCGAAATTTCCAATTTTCAGATGGGTCATCACTGACCCTCCCCGTTGGCTCATCCCGTGGTCTTCTGCACCAATAATGGGGTATCCTTCTCGAAGAGCAAAGGCGGTAAAAATTCGTGTCACCAGGAGAACCCCCTGTCCACCCACACCGGATATAATCATCTGGATGTTCATCTTGCGCAACTCCCCTTCACCCTATCCCTCTCCCTCCAGGAGGCTGTGTCGTAACTGCTTTTTTGTCACCCTGAATTTATTTCAGGGTCTCGTAATTAGTTGAATTAATTAGATCCTGAATCAAGTTCAGGATGACATTTTTCACCAATTCCCCTATTACGACACAGTCTCCAGGGGAGAGGGGGGCATAGGCTCACTCAACCTGGTATATCGCTCCCTGGCCACAGACCTGTATGCAGAGACCGCAGTCGACACAGGTTAATCGATCGATCTTCACTCGGGCATCCTCTCCTCTTATCAAGGAGGGGCACTCGAATCGTTTGAGGCAGTACCCGCAACCAATACAGGCGCCCACCGCTGGCATATCGATCGCTGAGGTAGGACACTCCTGGACACAAACGCGACAACCTGTGCATTTGTTGTAATCAATGACATAACCGCCCTCGGTTTTGGAAATTGCTCCCTCAGGACACTGGATCATACAGGTGTCGCATTGACAACAAGCCTCATCTTGAAACACAGGTAAAAGGGATTTGTCCATCTCTCCGCTTTTCACCTGCGGAAGACCCTTTTCTGGCGGAGGTATATGACGGATTTCCACCTTGATGGGATTCACCTTGAGCTGCTCTTTTTGATAGATGATGCAGGGGTAACGAGCGATGAGAACAGCCATTCCACCGTCTCGTTGCTGGGTATATTTGTATGCTTTTTCTACTTCCTGGATCATCCCTTTGATATCGTAGGGATTGACAACCCGGAGGTATTTGACGCCGCATCCTTTAGCCAGTTCTTCAAGAGAAAGGGATTTACCAGGATGGTCATCAGCAGTGATTCCGGATTCAGGAGTCGGTTGCATGCCTGTCATGGCTGTAATGGAATTGTCAAGGATCACGAGAACGAATCGTGCTCCATTATAAACAGCATTCAGGAGTCCTGGAGCGCCGGAGTGATAGAAAGTCGAATCTCCGATGGTGGCAATGATGGGAATGTCTTTACCATCTTGATGATAAGCTTGGTAGAGGCCGCTGGCAAAGGTGATGGCAGCCCCCATGTCGTGACAGGTATCCACTGACTCCAAATTCATTCCCAGGGTATAACAACCAATATCACTCGGGAAAATCCCATTTGGAAAGGCTTTTTTAATGGCAAAAAAAGAAGCCCGATGAGGACATCCTGAACAAAGGGTTGGCCGACGAATAGGCAAGCCAAGTCCTGCAACCATCTTCTCAAGAGGCGCAGTAGTAGGGACCTCACCTACAGGGATAGAGAACTTTTTAGAGAGATTGGATATTACCTGGGTAATGACTTCGGGAAGCATCTCTCCTTCGTTGGGTATCATACTATCCAATCGTCCATAGATTTTTGATTTGTCCCGGATCTGAAGCTCGATAACCGGTTCGGTTTCTTCGAGGATCAGGACATGATCGCATTTCTGGATGAATGCCTCCACCACCTCAATGGGAAAGGGGAAGGGAGTTCCTATTTTGAGGATAGGTATCTCTTTCTGTAGGCTCAGTTCTAAAAGAATATCCCGAGCTATGGCATAACCAATTCCACCAGCGATGATTCCCAAAACCGCCTTCTCCCGATCATTCTTAATAAAATTGAGAGAGCTCATCGAATTGAACTCTTCAGCAATTTTTTGAAGCTTTAGATTGAGCTGTTTATGGAGGAGAAATCGATATCTGGGGGTTGCGCTCCATCGCTGTGGGTTGTGTGGGAAGTTGGCCTTCCTTTCAATTTCGGGAATGGGATTGAACGTGATGGTTTGCTGGGCGTGAGAAACCCTTAATACGGGACGGAGAATAACAGGAATCTGGTATTTTTCCGAAAGATCGAAGGCAATAGGTAACATCTGCTGGGCTTCTATTGGACTGGCTGGATCGAAAACAGGAACCTTTGCAAACATCGCCATAAAGCGAGTATCCTGCTCGGTCTGGGACGAATAAGGTCCGGGATCGTCGCAACTGATGATTACAAAACCACCTATTGTTCCGATATAGGCGGCGCTCATCAGAGGATCGGTGGCCACATTCAACCCGACCTGTTTCATAGCTACAGCAGCTCGCTTCCCCGTGTAGGAGGCCACCAATGCGTTTTCGAAAGCCACCTTTTCGTTGGTGGACCATTCAACATAAATATCCAGGTTGTTTTCCTTTTTGAACCGGACCACAGCAGGAAGGATTTCTGAACTGGGAGTTCCTGGATAAGCTGCAAAAAATTGACATCCGCTCTCCACGATCCCCCTGGCAATAGCTTCGTTTCCAAGTAAAACCTTTTTTTCTCCCTCCGACATCTTTACCCCGTTAGAAAGCCCCGCTGCTTGCCCCATTAGAAATTTTCCATTATTACCAAGGAGTTCCCTTTAGTAACCTATTTCTAACGGGGCTTGCAGCGGGGATGAACCCCGTAAGACCTCTGGTCTCTTACGGGGTGAAGATATAATTCCTTTTAGAGCGAACACGGGGTTTAATGCCCCGCTTGCCCTGT
>PEUO01000009.1 GCA_002780715.1 Deltaproteobacteria bacterium CG03_land_8_20_14_0_80_45_14 | reverse complement strand
AAGCTTTTTGCAAAGAAAAACCTTCCTCATTATAATAGCCACCATTAAATCTAATCCCTCTAATCACTTCCTCTCCTCTCAGATATTCTGCGACATGGATCGTTCCATATTGGATGAATTGCTCTCCTTTATAAATCTTTTCCACTATCACCTTAAACCGATTCCCCTCTCTGACGTCCTGATAGAAATCGATTTCCCAGGCTAAGATTTCGGCGAAGGATAAGGCTAACTGATCCTGTTCTCCGACCTCATTCATTGCTTCAAAAAGAGAGGAACGAATCTCTCCCACGATCTTCACAAGATGGACCTGTAAGGGAACTTTATGTCTCTCAACAATAAATTTCCCCTTGGAGTCCTTTTCAATCTCATAAACCTCAGTAGGGCCAGCTTCGTAAACAAACTTTACCATCTCCCCTTCTGTATCCATAATGAAACGATAGGTTGCTCCCTGGATCCTTCTAAAATCAACAAAGGGGTTCAATTTTGAAATGATCAGATCGATCCATCGGTGTGGAATTTTCCTTTCCACCAACGATTGATAAAATGTGCCTTTCTCTCTAATTCTCTCTTCCATCACGATGAAATCGGGTTTTGTTTCCGGCGATATCATAACGTTGCGTTCAAGAAAAAAGAGGTAAAGCACGCAGAAAAGAAAAAGGGAGAGAAATATGGAAAGGACCAGCCATTTCCTTCGATTCCTTCTTTTCCCTCTGTCATTTAATTTGAACGGACTCATCAATTTCGTTCACGCCAGGAATTCACAAAAAGTGTCAGTTATCTAAACTCCTCTTGTACCATTTTTAAAAATTGATACACTTCAAATAGGTCATTCACATAATATTGAGCCGAAGAATTGCCTGAAAGGCCCACAAATATCGTGATACCTCTTCTATTCAAGACCCTAAAGGCATCTTCGTCTGTTTGATCATCCCCTATATAAAGAGGAAGCACTCCGTCTTGATCAACTTGATTCAATAATTCAAGGACGGCTGTTCCCTTATTTGCCGTGGATTGGGGCCTGATTTCAAACACCATCTTTCCAAAACCTAAACAAAGAGGTGTTTTAGAACCCTTAATTTCTTGCTTCAATGCCATCAAAACAGGAGGAACTTGTCTTGGATCGACATTTCGATAATGAATGGTGAGGATGCTTCCCTTATCTTCTATGATGACCCCTTCAATGTCTTTCATCTGGCTATTTAATCGATTCCGAATCCTGACAAGTTCATGAAAAACTTCTTTTGGAACGAGCTGTTTTGTCCCATTTTTAGGCGTAAAGATCTCCAATCCATGATTCCCGATATAATAAATTTTTTTCAGTCCCACCAGTCTCCGAATATCTCTGAGGGACCTTCCACTCACAATGGCCAGAAGGAATTTTGGGTTCTTCTTTAAGGCCAGAAGGAAGGCTTTTGTCTCTTCAGAAAGAATGGCTTTCTCTGGATGGGACACAATGGGGGTGAGCGTTCCATCATAGTCGAAAAAGAAAAAAACACATTTAGCAATCTTTAATCGTGCCAAAATTTTTTCTATTCGATCAAAAAGATAATCCACTCATGCTCCTACGATATCTGGATGGCTTTAGTAAGGATTTGATCGGCCCAACGATAGATATTCCTTTCACGAACAATTTCCCTGAGCTTCTTCATCCTCCGAGTCCCCTCTTCGGGCGGCATCTCAATAGCCTCCTTAATGGTTTGAGCGAATTCATCTGCCGCATAAGGATTGATAAGTAGGGCTTCATTCAACTCTCGTGAAGCGCCTGTAAACCTTGAGAGAATGAGGACGCCATTGGAGTCGGTCTTGGCTGCAATATATTCCTTTGCCACCAGATTCATTCCATCCTGAAGGGAACTGACAATACAGAAATGAGACATCTTGTAAAAGGCCAGCATGGAAAGGAAAGGGATATGTTCTCGAAGAAAAAGGATTGGGGACCAGTACTCTGTGCGATGCCTCCAATTAACCTTCTCCACCCATTCGTCAATCTCATCGTTGATTTGCTTATAGCTTGGAATATGTTCTCGACTTGGTGCGCCCAACTGGATATATACGAATCGTTTTTTATATTCAGGGTTTTGATCCAGAAAAAGATCAATGGCTCTAAATTTCTCTGGAATGCCCTTGGTATAATCAAGGCGATCCACACCCACTCCTATAACATCCCCCAAAAGGCGATACTTGATTTTAAGCCTTTTCACCTCCTCTTCTACTTCCTTTTTCGCTGCGCTTTCGGCAATGGCATCAAAATCGATGCTAATAGGGAAATGGCGAATATAGGTGATTTTGTCTTTGTAAACAATGGCAGATCTTTCCCGGTCAGGTCTCGCCTCGAGCTCACGATCCACCGTATCAATAAAGTTATTACAATGGTAACGGATATGAAAGCCTAATAGGTCATTGCCCAAGAGGCCTTCGAGGAGTTCCTTTTTCCATGGGCAGATTCGGAATGCCTCCGGGTTTGGCCAGGGGATATGCCAAAACTGAACCGTTAAGGCATCTGGATTTTTCTCTTTGATAATCCGAGGAAGTAATGCAAGATGATAATCTTGAATAAAGACGAGAGGTCTTTCACTCCCGGTTTCCTCCAAAACCTTCTCCGCAAAGAGGTGATTCACCTTTTTGTAATATTCCCAATCAGATGCCTTGAAAACAGGGCGTGTGTAGGCAATGTGGCAGAGTGGCCAGAGGGCTTCATTCGCAAAACCGTAATAAAAACCTTCCTCCTCTTCTTTCGAAAGCCAAACTCTTTTTAATTCATATCGCGGGTCCTCCGGCGGAACTCTCACCTTCTGGTTATTGTCCACAGTCTCGCGATCCGCTGTCCCACTTCCGTGTGCGACCCAAACTCCTCCACAAGCTCGCATCATCGGATCTAATGCAATGGTGAGCCCGCTTGCTGGACGAATACATTCAATTTGGTCTTCTTTCCAATTATGGATGTAGGGCTCCCGGTTGGAGACAACGAGGAGTTGATAATCCTTCAGCTTCTCTTTGATAACCCTTTGAAAATGCCCTTTTCTCATCGATAAATCACTGTTTAGTCCTTTATGGAGGCTCTTAAAAACTAAAGGAGGCCTTCGATCAGAAAGAAGGTTCCCACAAAATCACATCCAATTTTGATTACAGGAAGTGAAGGAATCTGACCGGGCCTCCTTTAATGCCTTTATTTCTGCAAATTTTTGGCAATTATCGGAGGTTATTAATACTACAGCGACTCTTTGAAAAAAAACGGCACTGTACCAACAAAATGTACTGCCACCCCGTCCGTCATACCCGCGAAAGCGGGTATCCAGTTGGGGTTTTGAAGCCCGTAGACATGCTGGATTCCCGTTTTCACGGGAATGACAGAAAAAATCCGCTGTAGTATTAAATTTTTTCTTACAAAAGTAGAATTTACAGGTAATGACACATATTTGATAAATCATTTAAAATCTATTGTTAATGTATATCGTTGTATGCTTTTTGCTCCTGCATCATCGGATACCTCAATCTCAACAGAATGGCCTCCTCTATTTTCTTTTCGAATCTCCCACTTTATCAATCCTGTTCTTTTATCCATCTCCATTCCCTTGGGACCTGATTTCAAGGTAAACGTGATAGGATCGTCATCCGGATCATTTGCTTTGACCTGATAAATATAAGTTGTCTTTTCTACAGAAGTGGGTGGGGATGAGAGAATGATAGGTGGGCTATTGGATATAATGAGGTTTTCCGATTTTTTGGGAGGGCCCAGGGTTTCTCTGTCATCAGGGGTTACGATGACAGCAATCGAGTCTCCCTTTTTAAATTGTCCCCGTTCTAAAGTTTCTCCCCTTTCTTCATTTAAAACCACTCCATTTTTTTCCCAATGATAAGTATAATAAATAAAGTCTCCATCTGGATCGGAACTTTTTACATAGGTTTTTAAGTGATCTGTTACATAAGCTACTTTGGGTTCAATCCTGACCTCCTGTATAACAGGTGGAGAATTGAGAATCTTCACTATGATGGACAGAAACGGTGTTCCATTGACCTTCCCATCGGAGGGGGTCACCCTCACCTGAATCAGTTCTCCTTTTTTAAAATTTCCACTTTTTAAAGTATTTTTGTTTTCTCCTAAGATCTCTTCATCATTCCTTATCCATTGATATTGATAGGTGATGGGATCTCCATCCGGATCTTTACTTTGGATGGACAAATTTAATTCGCTCTTTTTAGTAGGTTTTTCAGGTAAAATATTAACGGAGGTAATCAAGGGAGGAGAATTTGTTCTTGATGAAGATGTTTCCGTCTTCTGTCCTCTACACGACAGGAGGATAGAAAATAGAGCAGTTAGGAGAAGAAATATGATGATTTTAAATAAACTATCCCTTTTCATTGGAAGTCAATCTTTCATGTTGAAATATTTTATTTAACTATACGCTCAGGTTGAGCAAATGTCAAACAAACTTAAAATTAGTGATTAAAGACTGGAACAAAATCACACCCAGAATCGCAAAAAAATAGGTGTGGGCACGATACTTTCATCTTTTTTCATTCATTTTCAACAATCCCATATTCTTTAATTTTATATAATAAGGCGCGGTGGCTTATTTCAAGCAACCTGGCAGCATGCGTATGGTTCCCTTTTGTCTTTTTTAAAGCCTTCTTAATTAAATTGATTTCTAAAGCCTTGGAGGCTTTCTTGATTGAATATTCTTCCTCAGGTAACGGCTCCGGTTGAAACTCTTCTTT
>PEUO01000230.1 GCA_002780715.1 Deltaproteobacteria bacterium CG03_land_8_20_14_0_80_45_14 | reverse complement strand
TTCTCCCATTTCATGGGATAAATTTTTTATAGGTAGGATAAATTTTCTTGTTAACAAGAAACTAAGGATGACCGCCACTGCGAAAGAAATCGAAATCCATTTAAGGGCAGTATGGGCAATTTGTTGAATAGGCCCGTAAGCCTCCTCTACCGGAACCTGAATAATGACCATCCAATTCAAAGCCTTGATTCGTTTATATACATTCAAAAACCTTTCACCTGAAGGCCAACTCCATTCGAAGGCTGACTTTTTTTGGATGTGACAACGGTTTCCGCAGAGATAACTCATGTTTTCCTTCATCAAAACCCGCCTTGTGTCGGAATGAGCAATCAGAGTCCCTTCTTTATCGAGTACACAAGTCGTTCCCGCTTTACCGATTTGAGCTTTTGGAATCAAATTCCATAGATACCGAAGGTGAATCTCTCCACTCAAGAACCCAATGGTTTTCCCCTTATATTCTTCAATGGGCACTACAATCACCATGGTGGGGACGATATCTGTGGTGAGATGAAAGCCTCCATAATAAATTTGTCCCTTTGAAACCACTCCAAACATCTCACTCTTTGATTGATCTTTCAGCTCGGATGGCCTCACTACTTTATATTTTGAAACCTTGACGGTCTCCTGTCCTTTTTCATTTAATAAAGTCAATTCTGTAAGATGATCATTTCGATAAAGGAGGTTTTCTAAATGGCCTTTTGTAAGAGAGAGGCTACTTTTCCTAAAATTTTCATCACTTGCAAGAAAGAGGAGTTGGCTGACTGCCTTCTCAAAAAAGGCCTCTGTTCTTTCTACCACCATATTGGCCTTCATCTCCTCAGTTTCAATGACTGATCTCTTCAAATCTGTTTGGTATATTTGAACAATGCTAAAACCTGCAATGGCCAGCGGGATGGTGGCTAAGAGAATAGAAAAAATCATCCATTTCATCCTTAGGCTATTTTTAATCCTACTTATCATTGACCTTCCCCTCCCCAAATCAGGGGGCTTTTAAAATGTCATGATATCAGCATCTGATCAATCAGACCCTGAAACGAGTTCAGGGTGACAGGAACGGGGTGACCTCACTCAATCACCCTGTGAGCTAAACTTAAAAAAAGAGGGTTTAAACTAATCCCTAATTGTTTCGCTGTCTTCAAATTCACGGTTAAACGATGGCCTAATGGCATCTGAGATGGAATATCCATAGGCTTCATTCCATTAAGAATCTTTACTGCCATGGGTGCAGCCTGCTTTCCAATCTCTCTGAAATCGCAGTGAAGGGCCATCAATGCCCCCAATTCCACCGCATTATCACTAACTCCAATAATGGGAATTTTAAATCTATAGGTGATTTCAATCATTTTAAGGAGATTCTCTTTTGCAGTCAGAATGGGATCCGTTGGGATATAAATCGCCTCCACCTCCTTGGCGACACTTCCAGTGACCGAGGGCAATCGATCTAACTGATCAGAATGTAAGGAGCGAAGATGGGGTGTCATCCCCAATTTCTTCGCTGTCTGATTAGCCTCTTCAGCGGTCACAATAGCTTGAGGTGTCGAGAGACAATAGAGGATCCCCAATCGTCTCAATTTGGGCACTGCCTTTCGAACCATCTCCAATTGTTTCTCCATTGGAATCTTCATTGAAACACCTGTTATATTTCGTCCCGAAGATACCCAGGATTGAATGACTCCAGTGGCCTTTGGTTCTCCAACAATGGAATAGACGATGGGAATCTCTTTTGTACCTTCAAGGGCAACTAAAGATGGAATGGTGCCGAGGGCACAGATGAGATCAACTTTTTTCTCAACAAATCCTCTTGCAATCTCTTTCGCCCTTTCTCTCTTTCCATCTGCAATCTGAATATCAAAATGAACATTCTTTCCTTCTTCATAACCTGATTCCTTCATGCCCCCTATAAATCCTTCGCAAGTCCGGGTATAGTCGATTGGAGATTCTGCCCATTGGATGATACCAATCTGAATCTTAACTTCTAAATCTTTTGCATCAATGGGTGTGGATAAGAGGAAGATAATAAAGAAAATTCCGAACAAGATTGGTTTATTAGATTTCATTGAATTAGCTCCCCTCTTAAGAATCGGATTAATTCTGATTGGAGAATCCTCCAACCCTTACCAGCCTTAATAGCCTTGATCCTTCCGAGATGAATATACTTTAAGAAGGTGGGTTTGGAGATCTTAAGATATTGAATCGCTTCATCAGTGGTTAAAACCAAATCTTTTTCCATCAAAGACATTGAATTACCTCCATTTGTTTTGATTTTCTTGTATTTAAAGCAAAATATATGCCGAGAAGAAAGTCAAAGGTATTCGATTTGATAAGTATTTGATTTCTAAGTGTTGTTTAAATTTCTTCGAGAAGGATTAAATATCAAAAACACTCCATCAGAAATGACAAATTGTCAAAATTAGAAAAATTATTGTCAAATATTGAGAGATAGCTTTCCCCTAAATGATACATGACGACTCAAGTCAGAGCTCCTTCATCAAGGCTAAAGCCTTGAGTTACAGTTCGATGTCGGGTTGTAACTCAGCCCTTCAGGGCTGATCGGACTGGACCGCCCAAGACTTAAGCGATGATACTTATATCGTCGTGTATAAATTGAGGGGAACTTTAAATGGAGGAGGAAATAAGAGGTTCTGTTACATTTTAAATTTCCCGAAGTCTTCTGGTTTCATATTCTCAATGATGGTTTTAAGCTCATCTCCCTCCCCTAAAAGATCGGAGGCAAGAATCCCCATTTGTTTTGTCGCCTTAATGACTGATTCTGTAACAAAGATAGGAGCCTTCACCCTGATCGCCAGAGCAATCGCATCGCTGGGGCGGCTATCCACAATAAGTTCTTCTCCTTCCACGTCCAGATAAAGATTGGCATAAAAAGTATTTTCCTTTAAGTCATGGATCACCACCCGAGTGAGAGTGACTTGGAATGTATCTAAAATCTGCTTCATGAGGTCGTGT
This sequence comes from Deltaproteobacteria bacterium CG03_land_8_20_14_0_80_45_14, assembly GCA_002780715.1. Classification (GTDB taxonomy): domain Bacteria; phylum Desulfobacterota; class BSN033; order BSN033; family UBA1163; genus UBA1163. The sequence continues at coordinate 1,839 of PEUO01000230.1, read as the reverse complement.
GTCATGGGGCGAAGCGTCACGACTTCCTCCATACCTCTTGAAATGGCTTCCGCCTCGAAGACTCCGATCCATATCGGCAAAGCCTTTTGCCCGGAAAGGTCCACTAAGACAACCACAGGGTTGGAGGCCTTGGGATCCACCACGATACCCATTACTTTAACTTCCATCAATCCCTTTTCCATATCAGTCCTTTTAGAAATTTACAGTTTGATGAACCCTCTGGCCTAAACGTCCCTCACAAACTTCCCCTTACCGGTTCTGAAATTCAATCTTATTTTAACCTGTAGGATAGGGATGTCAACCCTACCCCTTGAGATTTCTGAAAAGGCCCAAAACCTCTGATTACGCACCTGCCTGCCCCGCCCTCGGTCGGGACCGGGGCCGGTAGGCAGGGATTAGATATGATTAGTTAGAAAATAAAGGCTCCGTCTATGGGCAATGGTAACGATGCCCGTTTCGTCATTCGGTTACGTTAATCGTCTTAAACTCTTACCCTTACCCTTTGACACTAAACGATACGGGCTTCCTAACCCTAACCGTGACCTATTGACCATTTTCATGGTATGTGAGTGGCCTTACGGCAATTATACAGATAAAATTTAGAAGAAGGTTTGGAATGGAAAAAGGCTGATCATTCTATCTTTTGTTTAATCGATCGTTTTCCCTACGGCCTCAGGGAAAATTTGTTCCCGACGTAATTTCCGACGCCGATCCTTTGGGAAAGTGAGTGTGATCGTCGTCCCTCTTCTCAAACGACTCTCCACCCGGATACTCCCCCCTTGATCTTCCACAACTCTCTTGGCAAAGGTCAATCCCAATCCCACCTGATCAGGTCGGGTAGAAAAGAAGGGCTCAAAAATCCGCCCCAAATATTTTTTGGAAATCCCTTCTCCTTTGTCAGAGATCGAAACCCCGATGTTTCCCCCATCTCCGAAAAGGGATACCTTTACAAACCTCCCTTTTTTCCCCATCGGTTTCCGTGCAACGGCTTCAATGCTGTTTTTTAAAATGTGAAGGAGGGCTTTGGCGATAAGGTCCTTGTCAATGAAAAGATCCCCTTCCCCTTCTAAAGCTCTTGTTTCCAGGTTAATGGAGAGCCTTTTTTCGGCTGCTTCTTTTGAAAATGTTTGAAGGACGGTTTCCACCACCTCTTGAATCCTTTCCTTTTGAAAAGTAGGTTTGGGGATCAGGACATACTCCTCCACCCGCTGAATCATGGTTTCGAGCCTCTTGGTCTCCTGAAGAATTTGATGAAGGTAGGATTTCCCTTTGGGCGAAGCGGAGAGTGTCTTGAGAAGGCGTATTGTATATCCTCCAATGGAAACGATTGGATTCCGAATCTGATGGGCGATCTCCTCCACCATCATGCCAAGACTCGCCCAACGCTCCATTTCCAATCTTTCCCTCTCCAGCTTCTTCAATCGTTGAATCTCTTGGAAGGAAAAAGAAATAAAAACCTCTCCTTCTTCCTTGAAAGTAGTGGTGTAGAGGTGGACGAAAATCTTCGTTCCATTCTTCTGTCTCAACAGGGCTTCCCCTTCAAAACCATTTTTATAAAGTGTCAGGTAGATGATGTTGGGGAGGAAGAAGGTCAGATCCTCTTCCAAGAAGAGAATTCTAATTCGTCCCCCCGCCATCTCTTCTCTCGAATAGCCAAAGAGACGTTCGGTATAGCGGTTGGTGTAAAGGATTTTTGAGTGGGCATCGGTGAGGATAAAAGCCACTTGAACCAAATCGAGGAAATGATGTCTGCTTTTTAGAATCTCGACCATCGTCGACTCCAATAACAGCTTTAAGAGGACCCCTCATTTTCCATGAAGGGGTTAGAAGGAGTATTCA
>PEUO01000145.1:6729-7070 GCA_002780715.1 Deltaproteobacteria bacterium CG03_land_8_20_14_0_80_45_14 | reverse complement strand
TCTTCCCACACGTGCTTTACGTTTAACAAGAACGAGTTTGCCGATCCCGGGGAAGGTGAAGACACCAGCCTTTTTGGTTTCGGCGATCGCTAACGCTGCCATCTCATCGATGACTGAGGAAGCAACCTTTTTGGAAAGGTCAAACTCTTTTGCGAAATATGAAACGATTTGGGCTTTAGTGAGTGGTTTCTTTCCTGCCATGTTCTCTCCTCCTCTTTAATAAGTGATTTAAAGATTAAGTATACAAAAAAGTTTCTAAAAAGCAAGCACAAAATCAATTAAAAAAAACAATTTGGAGCGGGCAGCGGGATTCGAACCCGCGACCCTCGGCTTGGGAAGCC
>PEUO01000145.1:1971-6704 GCA_002780715.1 Deltaproteobacteria bacterium CG03_land_8_20_14_0_80_45_14 | reverse complement strand
CGCCCTGCTGGTCATTTAAAATAAAAGAAAGTGACAGAAGTTGTCAAGGCTTTTTCTTGAGATTTCTGAAAAAGTCCAAAAATCTCTGATTACACCGATTAGGAACTGATTACATAGATGCAAAATAGATTGGAAAATCATGGAAATCTGCGTAATCCTCTTTTGAAATCTGTGTAATCAAGAGAGCGTGCAGTAGTTTTTCAACGCTCTCTTCTTGCTTATTTAGTTTCTCTGGTTTTTTAAGTTAACCTCAACCTTAGTCTTAACCTAAATTATTTTTAGTTCCCTTGGGAGGTAAGTTAATACTTCTGCCCCATGAGGGGTAACGAGAACCATATCTTCTATTCGAACTCCTCCCCAATCGGGTATATAGATGCCAGGTTCTATCGTAAAAACCATCCCTTCCTGAACGAGCCCCTTGTTTTCACCATTGACGACAGGATCCTCATGGACGGCAAGGCCTATACCGTGACCCGTTCCATGACCGAAATATTCCCCATATCCCTGATTTCGAATGTGATCCCTTGCTGCTCCATCCACCTCACAAATGGGGATGCCCGGCCGAACCTTCTCAGTCGCTTTATCATGAGCTTCTTTGACTATTCGATAGATTTTCTGCTGTTCTAAGGAGGGATTGCCACAGACCACCGTGCGTGTCTGATCGGAATGGTAACCTTGAGATCCTAAGCCAAAATCGATCAGGATAAAGTCTCCTTTTTCGATTCGTTTCCCGCTTGCCCTTCCATGGGGGAGAGCAGATCGTTTTCCAGAGGCGATAATGATATCAAAACCAAGGGTCTCAGCGCCGTTCCGTTTCATAAACCACTCCATCTCAAGAGCGACCTCTCTCTCCAGCACACCTTCTTTAAGTCGTCCCAGGATGTGAAGGAAGGCACTGGAGGCGATCTCGATGGCGGTTCGGAGTAAAGCCAGTTCCTGGGTATCTTTGAGGGCCCTTATATTTTTCATCTCGTCCTCTAAGGGGATGAGCTTTGCCTCAGGTGCCAACCTTCCTATAAGGAATTGATGGGTTGAGAAAGGAAGGAAGACAGATTCGAACCCTATCCTTTTTAATTTTAAGTCAAATAAGAGGGAGAAAATCCCTTCCATTTTCTTTCTATAGTGGATAATCTGAGATTCCTTGACCTCCTCTTCGGATTGGGTCCAGTATCGAGAATCTGTAAGAAAGAAGGAATCCCTCTGGGTAATGACGAGAGCTCCGTCACTACCGGTAAAACCACAAAGATAACGAATATTTTCAAGACTGCTGAAGAGAATTCCATCCAAGTGACTTGAATCCATGATTTTTCGGGCCGCCTTTAAGCGTGATTGATAAAGAGAATTTTCCATTATCCTCTTCTCCGTTTGCGAATATTGGCTAACCATCTCTCCAGATAGCGAACCTTTTCCTCAGTTGATTGAAGGGGTTGGGAATAAGGGGAAGGGTTTAACTTTTCCCTCAATTCTTTGAGCCTATTTTGTATCTCTCTATCATGGGGGTCTTTTTCAGCAAGAGCTTTAAAAATTTCGTAGGCCTCCTGAAGATGACCCTGTTGGAGATAGAACTCAGCCAATGTTTTTGTCGCCATGCGATCCATTGAACATCTCAGCCTAAAAGGTCCTTCTAAAAATTAGAAAATAATTCTCCAAAAGTCAACCCCTTAGACACAAGAGGGCAGCAATTCTCGGTGAGTTCGCAAACTATTGAGATTCTTCGCTTCGCCCTGTACCATACTAGGTTCAGGGCTTCGCTCAGAATGACAACTGGGGACTTTCGTAATGTCATTCTGAAGGAGTCCTAGCGACTGAAGAATCTCGCTGTAATTTCACCGAGAATTGCACAAGAGGGGAAGAGTATTGACATAGGGATTAATATAAAATAATATGATTAGGCTTTTCTCACTTGAAGGGAGTCTGAATGGAAAAGAAATATTTATTCTCACCTGGACCCACTATGCTTCCACCGGAGGTGCTTCTCAAGATGGCAGAACCCATCATGCACCACCGGGAGCCAGAGTTTGAAAAAATCTTTGCCGAGATTCGAGAGGGATTAAAATATCTTTTCCAGACGAAAAATGAGGTGTTAATCTTCACTTCTTCTGGAACGGGTGCCATGGAAGGAGCGGTTTCTAACATCCTCTCCAAAGGGGATAAAGCCCTGGTGATTCGTGGGGGAAAGTTTGGTGAGAGATGGGGAGAGATCTGCAAGGCTTATGGAATTGAGTTTATTCCTATTGATGTGGATTGGGGAAAGGCGGTGGATCCAAAACAGATTCAAAAGGCCTTAGAATCGAATCCTGCCATTAGAGCGGTTTACACTCAGGCCAGCGAAACCTCGACCGGAGCAAAACATCCTATCCGTGAGATTGTGGAGATCGTAAAAAAACATGAAGAGACTGTCATCGTCGTCGATGCCATTACAGGAATTGGCGTCTTTAATATCCCGATGGATGAATGGGGGATCGATGTGCTGATCAGTGGCTCTCAAAAGGCCTTGATGCTTCCCCCTGGACTCGCTTTCGCGGCTTTAAGCGATAAAGCATGGAAGTTTGTGGAACGATCAAACTTATCCAAATACTATTTTGACTTTAAAAAAGAATTGAAATCTGCCCAGAAAAATCAGAATTCCTTTACTCCCGCCATTTCTTTATTCGTGGGATTAAGAGAATCACTCCATCTTATTCGGAAGGAGGGTCTGGAGGCAGTTTTTCGGCGCCATGAAAAGTTGGCGGATGCCACGCGTGCCGCAGTGAAGGCTTTGGGCCTTAGGCTCTATGCTCCTGATTCTCCGAGCAATGCTGTCACAGCCATCAAAGTCCCAGAGGGGATACAGGGAGGGAAATTGAAGAGTCTTTTTTTTGAGAAGTTCGGGATCACTGTGGCAGGAGGTCAGGATCAGGCAAAAGGCAAGATTATTCGGATTGCTCATCTGGGATATTATGAGCGATTAGACATGGTGATGGTCATTTCAGCTCTGGAGATGCTTTTGAAGGAGATGGGCTACGCCTTTGAACTGGGAACAGGGGTGAAAGCAGCTGAAGAGATCTTGATGGAATGAAGGGAGATCTGAGCGGTTTGAGGGGATGTGAGATGGAGAAGATTAAAAAAGTTTTAGTCAGTGACCCTTTATCGAAGAAGGGGTTGGAGATATTAGGAAGAGCGAAGAACCTGAAATATGATATTAAGCCCGGACTTTCTCCAGAAGAATTGAAGAACATTATCGGGGAATACGATGGGATCATTATCCGGAGTGAGACGAAATTAAAGGGCGACCTCATCGAAGCGGGGAAACGTTTGAAAGTGATCGGAAGGGCAGGGATTGGTTTGGACAATGTAGATCTTCCTGCTGCGACAAAAAAAGGGATCGTGGTGATGAATACTCCCCAGGAGAATGCCATTGCCGCCGCAGAACACACGATTGCGATGATCCTTTCTATTTCAAGAAAGATTCCCCAGGCAACGGCTTCGATGAAAACCGGCAAGTGGGAAAAGAAAAAGTTTATGGGAGTGGAGCTTTATAATAAAACCCTTGGACTGGTCGGCCTTGGGGTCATTGGGACAATCGTTGCCGATCGTGCAAGGGGCCTGAAGATGAAGGTGATCGGTTATGACCCCTATCTTTCAAAAGAGGTAGCGGAGAAGAAGGGGGTTGATGTGGTTTCATTCGAGGAACTGGTAAGCCGGTCTGATTTCATCAGTGTCCACACTCCGTTAACGGATGAGACAAGGAATCTCATTGACAAAAATGCCTTCGCGAAGATGAAGCACGGCGTGATTATGATCAATTGTGCTCGTGGGGGGATCATCAGTGAGAAGGATCTTTACGACGCCATAAAAGGAGGGAAGGTGGCTGGAGCAGCGTTAGATGTTTTTGAGAAAGAGCCTGCCATTGGAAACCCGCTGCTGGAATTAGAGGAGATAATCAGCACCCCCCATTTAGGAGCTGCCACGGAGGAGGCTCAGGAGAATGTAGCCATTGCAATCTCCCACCAGATTGTCGATTATTTAACTTTGGGAGAGGCTCGCAATGCCGTAAACATGCCTGCCGTCAGCCCGGATATCCTCCCTTTCTTAAGGCCCTATCTCCGGTTGGGAGAGCAGTTGGGAAGCTTTTTAGGCCAAATTTCAAATTACGCTATTGAAGAGGTGCTGATCGAATTTCACGGCGAGGTAGTGGAATATGGGACAAAACCGATAACGATTTCGGTCTTAAAAGGCCTCCTCACACCTTTTGTTGGTGAGACCGTGAACTTTGTCAATGCCCCGATCATGGCGAAGGAAAGGGGAATAAGAATCACAGAGTCTACCAGTGATGAGGCAGAAGATTTTGCAAGTTTAATTGCCCTCACTGCCCGATCGAAGATGGAACAAAATTATATTGCAGGGACCCTTTTCGGAAGGAAAGAATTGCGAATTGTCAAACTCAACGATTTTTTCATTGAAGCCATTCCGGAGGGATATATTCTGTTAGTGAACAATTATGACAAACCCGGGGTGATCGGGAATCTTGGGAATGTCTTGGGGACTCGAAATATCAATATTGCGACAATGCAGTTTGGGCGTGATCGAATGGGTGGCAATGCGATCTCACTACTCCACCTGGATGTTCCCTTACCACCGGGGATGGTGGGAGAGATTTTGAGGATGCCGAATATCATCTCGGTTCGCCTAATTCAACTCTAACGGCTGGTGAAAAAGGTGGGTTTATCAACTGCTAATTTTTAAAAAAGTGG
>PEUO01000145.1:0-1944 GCA_002780715.1 Deltaproteobacteria bacterium CG03_land_8_20_14_0_80_45_14 | reverse complement strand
TGATCGTCGGAGCTCAATGGGGAGATGAAGGGAAAGGAAAGATCGTCGATTTGTTGACCCAGTACGCCGATCTCGTGGTGAGGTTCCAAGGGGGAAACAATGCTGGGCACACGATCGTTTTAAAAGGGGAAAAATTTGTAGTCCATCTCCTCCCTTCGGGTATCCTTTACGAAGACAAAAAATGCATTATCGGTAATGGGGTGGTATTAGACCCGGCCGTGCTGATTGAAGAGATTGATGAAATTAAAAAGAGAGGATATTTCAAAGATGATTCTCAATTAATGATCAGCGAAGAAACCCACCTCATCCTTCCCTATCATCGGAGAATAGATGTTGCCAGAGAAAAAATTTTCAAGATTGGCACCACAGGCAGAGGAATAGGTCCTGCGTATGAAGACAAGGTGGCTCGTTGCGGGATTCGAGTGGTTGACCTTATCGATGAAAAGGTATTTCGAGAGAAGTTAGAAGCAAATCTCATCCAGAAAAATGTCTATCTGACTCAAGTGTTAAAGGAGAGAAACTTTGAGTTTTTAGAAATTTTTGATGAATATCTTCAATATAAGAATCGACTCGGAAAATATGTGAAGAATACGTCGCTCATCCTCCATGAGGAAATTCAAAAAGGGAAGCATGTCCTATTTGAAGGAGCGCAAGGAGCCCTGTTAGACCTGGATCACGGCACCTATCCTTACGTGACTGCCTCCAATACGTTGGCGGGGAATGCCTGCGCAGGTTCGGGAATTGGTCCTACGATGATCAACTCCGTCATCGGGATAGCGAAGGCCTACACCACCCGAGTCGGGGAAGGACCCTTCCCCACAGAGCTTCAAGATGAGGTGGGGGAGAAAATTCGCCAAAAGGGAGGGGAGTATGGGGCGACCACAGGGAGGCCGAGGAGATGCGGTTGGTTCGATGCAGTGGTGGTCAACCATTCCATCCGGGTCAACGGAATCCGGGAAATAGTGATTACCAAATTGGATGTCTTAAATGATTTTGATACAATCAATATCTGTGTAGGGTATCGTATGGATGGAAAGGTCCTTTACCATTTTCCATCTAACCTCGAAATATTGAAATACTCTGAACCCGTCTATGAAGAATTGAGAGGGTGGAAAACCGAAATCAAGGGGGCGAAAAATTTTAAAGACCTTCCGACGAATACGCGGCGATATCTTAAAAGAATTGAAAAATTAATCGGTACAAAGATTACGATGATTTCTGTTGGCTCAGAAAGAGATGAGACCGTTGAGGTTAAAAACCCCTTCTTAAAGAAATCTCGTAAAAGATAGTTCTTCAGAGAGCTCTGGAAAAATTGTCGAGAGGCCAGAAATGTCATGCTTGAACTTGTTTCAGCATCTCATGAGACCCTGAAATAAATTTAGGGTGACAAAAAGAGACTTTCTTTTAACTCTCTGCATTTTTGCTTGACAATTCAATAAGTTTTCTCTTACTCTGGACTGGAGGGCCGTTAACTCAGGAGGTAGAGTATCTGCCTTTTAAGCAGAGAGTCGCTGGTTCGAGTCCAGTACGGCCCACCATTTTAAAACCCATTGTAAATTGAAAATTGTAAATTGAAAAATTAGCAATTAAAATATATTACTTTTCATTTTACATTTTGCAATTTGCATTGATAAATGATTTTTACGAGAGGGTCCCCATCGTCTAGTCGGCCAAGGACACCGGCCTTTCACGTCGGCAACAGGGGTTCGAATCCCCTTGGGGACGCCAAAGAAAAAAGGGGGTAGCAAAAATCGCTCCCCCTTTTTTACTTAAATGATAGGAAACTTTCTTGAGAAAATATTTTTAAGGAACCCTTCAGTCCTCAGCAATTCTCGGTGAGTTCGCAAACCATTGAGATTCTTCGCTTCGCTCAGAATGACAACTGGGGACTTTCGTAATGTCATTCTGAAGGAGCCCTAGCGACTGAAGAATCTCGCTGTATTT
>PEUO01000203.1 GCA_002780715.1 Deltaproteobacteria bacterium CG03_land_8_20_14_0_80_45_14 | reverse complement strand
CAGGAATTCTGAAAGGAGGTGAAAGAGGAAGAATTAAATGTTGCATGGGGGGATGTTAATACTACAGCGACTCTTTTAGAAAAAACGGCACGGTACCAATAAAAGGGGCTACCACCCACTCCGTCATACCCGCGAAAGCGGGTATCCAGTGGGCCTTTTAAACCCCTTAGAAACCCTGGATTCCCGTTTTCACGGGAATGACGAAAAAATCCGCTGTAGGATTAAGGTAAAGATGCCAGTTTAGCTATGAGGTTAAAATGAGAGGTTAAAAGCAATGACCTTGGACAACTAAATAAAGACGAGATCGATAGTTTAGGAATTGTCAAGATTATAGAGGTAAAAGATCCAACTCCTGTTGTTCCCGGTGCATATTTGACAGGGAATATCGAGAGAGTAACAGAGTATGAAAAAGGTTCTCCCATTCTATTTATAAAAAGAGGAAACAAAAAGGAGCTCGATCTCTTCATGGGAGAACAATCACTGGTTTTCAATGTGAAAGGGAAAGGACTGGTGGTGGCCTCTGCCTGTGCCCATGCAGGGATTGTCAATACAGTGAAACATGCCCAGAAGATAACGGGAATAGATAAGGTTCATGCGGTAATCGGAGGGTTTCACTTGATCGGTGCTCCAATGCCAAAAATTCAAAAAACAATCGCAGACATCAAGGCTATTAATCCCGATTATGTTGTCCCTGGGCATTGTGCAGGATGGGAGGCCATTACTGGTTTCGAACGCGAAATGCCCAAACAATTCGTCCTTAACATGGCAGGGACAAGATATGTAATTACAGCCTAAATTGAAGAAGGGGCGTTGAGGTGTATGACACATCAACGCCCCTCAATTGGAAGTGCTATTGAGATTGAGATTCAAACTCTTGAAACATGCATAAGGAATTCGAACAATTCAAAGATTTTTTAGAGTCCAAAGGTTTAAAAAATACCAGAGGGAGGAAGATTATTCTTGGGGAGCTTGAAGCTCGAAAGAATCATTTTAACGCGGAAGACTTATACTCATCTCTCACCCGGAAAGGGACAAGGGTCTCAAGACCCACGATCTATCGAACGTTAAAGCTCCTCGAAAGATTTCGTCTCATCGAAAGATTCGATATCAAAAAGAATTGCTTCTACTATGAACCGATAAGTCAGAAAAAGAACCATGGCCACCTGATTTGTGAACAATGCGGGAAGATTATAGATTTTTCAAGCAATGGTGTCGAACTTCTGAAATCGGAAGTAGGCAGAGATAAAGATTTCAAACTGGATAACATTTCCATTCAGGTATTTGGGGTATGCAGAGATTGTCAGAGGGCATCTAAAAATAAGAACTGAACATTATTGGAGATGAAGGTATGACAAAGAGAGAGAAACTCCTCATTATCGGTGGTTCAGCGGGCGGTCCCAGCGCAGCGGCCAGGGCAAAACGAGTTAATCCTGAGCTCGAAGTTACCATGTTTGAGCAGGGAAGATTTGTATCCTATGGATCCTGAGAAACCCCCTACTACATCGGTGATGTAGTAAAAGATCAGAGCAAATTGGTCGTTCGGACCCCCCAACAGTTTAAAGAAATGCAAGATATTGATGTGAAGACCGAGCATCGCGTCACTAAAATTGATCCCAAAGAGAAAAGGATTGAAGTCCATAATTTATCAAAATCCGAAACTCAATGGTTTTCTTACGACAAACTTATCGTTGCTACAGGCGCCCGATCCAGATGTCTCAACCTTCCCGGAAGCAATGCCAAGAACATATTCACCCTGAAAGACCTTCAGGATGGTATTCGTATCAGAGAATATGTTGATGAAAATAAGCCGAAACAAGTTGCCATCCTCGGTGGAGGGTTTATTGCACTGGAGATGTGCGAGGCCTTTCGGTTGAGGGATATAGAAACCTTAGTATTCTGCCGCAGAGATTTACCGGCAGGGAATCTGGAAAGGGAGATATCCGAAAGGATACTTAAAGAGTTACAAAAAAATGGCATTTATTTCCTCACCCACCATGAACCCATAGCATTTAAGATGAATAGTAATGGGGAAGCCATATCCTTCGAAACCAATAAAGCAGAATACCCTGTGGACATGGTCTTGATGGCCATTGGAGTCATTCCGAATGTGGAAATGGCAAAAGAGGCAGGCTTCGAACTCGGAAGGACTGGAGCTATCAAGACAGATTTTACCCAAATGACAAATCTTGCGGATATTTATGCCGCTGGAGACTGCTGTGAAGTCTTCAATCTGGTGAGTCAGGATTGGGTTTATACACCCCTCGGAGATATTGCCAACAAACAGGGCCGAGTGGCAGGGGAAAATGCCGCGGGGGGTAAGGCCACCTTTTCCGGTGTGGTGGGGTCAGCTGCTTTCAAAGTATTTGAATTGGAGGTGGCCTTCACGGGTTTAGGAACACAGACTGCCCGAGGATATGGTTTTGATGTGGATTCACAGATCATTGAGGCTGAATCAAAGGTGGGCTATATGCCTGGGTCAAAACGGATGCTCGTCAAGTTGATTTTCGACAGAAAAAATGGAAGACTTTTGGGAGCTCAGATGGTCGGGAAGGAAGGAGTGGCTCGAAGGATCAATGCATTGGCAGTGGCCCTCCACCAAAGAATGACAATCGATGAGGTTGCAAGGCTCGATTTTGCCTATGCTCCTCCGTTCTCAGCTCCTTTTGATCCAATTTTGATTGCGGCCGAGCAGGCAGCAAAGAAAATAAGAAAATAATCCCCCCTCTCCCCCCTTTAGTAAAGGGGGGTTGGGGAGATTTCAGAAAGGAGAAACCCACATGGCCCTGATTACATCACAACAATATGCAGAAAGTTTGAGGAAAAGAAAAAGCCTGAGGATATTTATGAATGGAAAGAAAGTCGAAGATGTTTTTGATAACCCCAATATCCGAACGGTGATCGAGGCGAACAAGGCAAGCTATAGCTGGGCTTTGGACCCTGGGTATCAAGAGATGATGACAGCCATCTCCCCTCTCACCAATGACCGAGTCAATCGTTACGTCTATGTCTGTAGAAGTAGAGAAGATTTGGTGGCCAAGGCTCTTGCCGGGACCTTTACTGCTGAAAAGTTGGGCACCTGTATCTATCGGTGTCCGGGGTTGGATGCATTTCATTCCCTTGCCAGCACGACATGGGAGATGGATCGAAATCTGGGGACAGAATATAACAAACGACTCATTAAATATCTTAAATGGGTTCAGGAGGACGACCTTGCTGTTGCAGGGGCTTTAACCGAACCGAGAGGGGATCGGAAGAAACGAGCCCTCGATTGGCCAGATCCATTTCTTTCCCTGAAGGTTGTTGAAAAGAAATCGGATGGAATCGTAGTCAGGGGGGCGAAGATCAATATCAGCGGCGCCTATGCTGCTCATGAAATCGTTGTCCTTCCTCAATCTGCAAAGAGAAAAGACGAAGGGGATTATGCATTATCCTTTGCGGTGCCGACGGATACAGGGGGAATTACCTATATCTGCCAGTATTCTCCCTATTCAGCAGAAAGGGAGATGGCTGATGATATTTATGAGTTGGGAAACCCAATCTTCGGCCAACGGGAAACCTCCATGGTGGTGTTTGACAATGTCTTTGTCCCTTGGGAAAGAGTATTTCACTGCGGTGAAACCGACTATTCCATCAAACTTGTGGAACGCTTTGCCAAGACCCACCGAATGACTTGTGGGGGAACCTGTAAGGTCGGGTTTATGAACCTCATCATTGGAGCCTGTAAACTTCTCCAAGAGTATAAAGGGCTGGAAAAGGCTCAGCATATCAATGATGAAATGATGGAGATGGTCGTTCTACGTGAAACAGGGAGAGCCTGTGGTCTGGCATCGGCCAATCTCGGGCAGGAGGAGCCAGAAGGGTCGGGAGTATTTCTTCCTGATGAACTGATGGGAAATGTCTCGAAACTCAACATCTGTAATGCGTTCTGGCGAGTGATGGCCCTGGCTGGAGACATCGGCGGAGGACTCATCGCCACCCTGCCCTCCTTAAAAGAACTTAAAAATCCCGAAACAAGGAAATATGTGGAAGAGTTCTTAGGATTTGGTTCCGATGCTCCAACAGAAGATATTATGAAGGTAACGAAACTCCTTCAGAACTGGACAGCCGGTCAGCATGGAGTTGCCACCTGGCACGGAGCAGGCCCTGTCATGGCCCAGAAGATTATGATCCAGAGAGTGGTTGATTATGAGCATGAGAAGAACTTGGTAAAGGAAGCCCTTGGTATCTTGGAAGGGAAAGAGATCCCTAAGTAACCCTTTTCTTGCGTTCCTGGAGCAATGACATGGAACCAAAGATTTTAGAAGAGATAAGAAAGCATTTTAAACATGAGGTGATTGAATTTGACTGGGAACCTGTTCGAAAACAGCCAAGAAGATATGGGATCCTCTATCCCATCATCGGTTACATTGTCTCCCTGCTTGCCATTAGTCTGATTGAGTTTGGAGTTTTCATGTGGCTTTTTTTGATTGCCGGATTCATTCTATTCTTTGGAGGGATTTTTTGTGCTAATGGGATCATTGGAGAGTATAAAAAAGTTAAAAGGAATTCTGGACATCTTGATCACCCTTCAAAAACGGATTTTCCAAGTGGACTCTAAGATTGAATTGAACCAAAGATTCTTGATAAGGAGGTAATGGAAAATGGCAGTGATTGTTGATCTTGAGAAATGTACAGGATGTGGAACGTGTGAAGAGGGTTGTCCGGTAGAAGCTATCAAAGTTGAAAATGAAAAGGCCGTGGTCGATGCAGAGACCTGTGTTGATTGCGGGACCTGTATTGAAGAATGTCCTGAAAAAGCCATCAGCGAAGGAGCATAGAATGGTGGGTAAAGTTGTGGGTGTATGCATGAGCCAAAGAAGGACTGACCCAAAGAAGAATGTGGGCAAAGGCTTTCTCCAATGGGGGTTTGGGCTGGTGGGCGATTCCCATGCTGGAACCAAAAAAGAGGTAAGCCTTCTGGCGATCGAAAGTATTCATAAGCTTTGCGAGGAAACAGGAATTTCAGCAGCTCCAGGGTCTTTTGCAGAAAATATCACTACTGAAGGAATTGATTTAGCTTCTCTCCCTGTAGGTTCACAATTACAAGTCGGTGAGGCAAAACTTATGGTGATTCAAATCGGGAAGAACCCATCTCAAGCTCATACCTATAATTATCTGGGATATTCTATCCTGCCAAAGGAAGGGGTTTTTTGTAAGGTTATTGAAAGCGGAGAAATCAAGGTGGGGGATTTTATAACAGTGATACGGACGGATAAAGTAATTTGACGTGTAGCGCAAGGCTTTAGCCTTGCCTGTCTCTGGTTGGCAGGGATTTAGCAACCCTAAAGGGTTGCGCTACAGAATTCGTAATGCGTTTTTGTTAAAAGGATTTAATTGTCTGGGCAAAAAGGAGATAAAGCTGATGAATACTCGAATAACGATATTATGTGAGAATCTGGTGGGGCGATTGGTGGGTTCAGGCGAACATGGCTTTTCTGCTTTTATTGAAACAGATAATGGAAATTATCTTTTCGATACGGGGAGTGGCCGTTCTATTGTGCCAAACAGCCTTACTCTGAATAAAGATTTGAAGAGCATCAGGAAGATCTTTTTAAGCCATGGCCATTATGATCACACTGGAGGACTACCCGAAGTCCTCAAAATGAGCGGAAAAGTGGATGTCCACGGTCATCCTCATGTCTTTTTGGACCGTATTGCCTTGCTCAAAGAGGATGATAAAGAGACAAAACGGTATGTGGGTATTCCATATAAAAAGGTGTACCTGGAATCTTTAGGAGCCAATTTCGTATTCAATTCCACTTTTATGGAAGTGGAAAGGGGAATATTCTTAACCGGCGAGGTACCAAGAAAGGCTTCTTTTGAGAAACCGGACTCAAGACTGTTCAGTGAAATCGGTGGAAAAACTGTTCAGGATATCTTTTTGGACGACCAATCCCTCATCCTCGATACGGAGAAAGGACTTATCCTTATTCTTGGGTGTGCCCACTCGGGGATGATCAATATCATCAACCATGTCATCAATAAGACTGGAAAAGAAAAATTCTATGCAATTCTGGGCGGAACCCATTTAGATTTTTTAACTCCTGAGCAGTTGGAAGAATCCATCAGAGCCCTAAAACAGATGGAGATTGAAAAGATTGGCGTTTCCCATTGTACTGGCATGAGGGCAGCTTTCAGATTTCACCAGGAATTCGGCGACCGGTTCTTTTATGGGTGTGTGGGAAGTGTACTAGAAATTTGAATGATGGGACTTTGCCTTTTGTCATTCTGAGGAGTAAGGCGACGAAGAATCTCTTTTTTAAGGTATGAATGAAAAGGGGGCTAATTTGATCAAGATTGATGTACCAGGTCGGGGGAATATGGAAATTGAGAACATTCTGTTAGATCTCAATGGAACCATTGCCACAGATGGAAAAATTCCTCTTGATGTGAGGGAGAAAATAAATCTTCTTTCCGAGAAAGTTACAATTTACATTTTAACCGCCGACACCCAGGGGACTGCCGGGGAAGAAGTTCGGGGTATGAATGCTGATATGATAAAGATAGCCGAAGAAGACAGCAAAAATAGAAAATTTGACCCTTCGACTGCATCCAAGCCCTGCTCTTCAGAGCAGGGACAAGGCGCGCTCAGGGTCAACCTTGAGCAAGCTCTCCGGTCCAGAGGATCGGAGAGAAGCCGAAAGGTTGAATTCTTAAAAACTTTCGATCTCGAGAAAACCGTCGCTATTGGAAACGGAAATAATGACCAACTCATCTTGAAAGAGGTTGCTTTGGGCATTGCAGTGTTAGGGGATGAAGGATTGTCCGTTTCCGCGATGAAGAATGCAGATATCGTTGTAAAAAATATTTCTGATGCATTGGACCTTTTTCTGAAACCCAAGAGACTGATGGCTACTTTGAGAGAATGAAACAGAATCAAAATAGGGAATGTTGGAATAATGGAAAGATGGAATGATGGGTTTAAACAAATTAAAGTTATCTCCGTTAACATAACCCAATATTCCATTCTTCCAAAATTCCATTATTCCGTGGGTCACTCGATATGAGCTCCTTGCGGCGGATCTATTATGACCTTTTTTCATTGGTCTATGACTTCATCATCCGATTACATTCCCGAGATGTAGAAGGTTCACTCAGGGGTTTTATCACTGAGAAGACAAATCTATTAAAAGGAGACCGAGCTTTAGATCTTTGTACCGGAACGGGTTCAGTGGCTGTCAAATTGGCAAAATATGTTGGAGAAAATGGTTTGGTAGTAGGCCTCGATTTCTCTCGAGGAATGCTTGAGAAGGCCAAACAGAAGGCCGTGGGTCAAGACCTGAAACATTTCTACCTCGTTCAAGGGAATGCCAGCCGATTGCCTTTTAGGAGCGCTTCGTTCCACGGCGTGACATGCTCTCATGCCTTCTATGAATTGAAAGAGGTTGAGAGATCGAACGCAATTGATGAGGTGGCAAGAATTTTAATAGATGGCGGTAGATTCTGTCTCATGGAGCATGCGAAGCCAGAGAAACTTGTTCCCAGGCTGTTTTTCTATGTTCGCCTGTTCTTTTTGGGTTCAAGAGATGCGAGAAAATTTCTTTCCGAGGGAAATACTATCTTTGGAAAAAGGTTCAAAAATATAACGAAGATGATGAGTCCAACTGGACAATCGAAACTGATATACGGAGAGAAATGGGGAGGATAGGGGATTGAAAATACTCGATGACCTCCTTTTAAATCTGAAAAGGAATGATTATCCAGTGAAGAGTGTCCATACTTGTGTCTTCTGGACTGCTGTAATCACGAAGCACTGCGGTCTCTCTTCGACTTTCAGGGATGAAGGGCCTCCCCACAATCGGGGTGTGAGGGATGTAGGAAACCTCACCTATAAGACTGCTTTGAAATTGGCTGAATATGCTAAGTCAGGGAGTTTGTTGGAGGCTTCCATCGGGATGGCGACGATCAACTCACTGATCGAGGTGGATGAGTCGAAATGCGTCGAGAAGAATGCTTTCGAAATACTTCTTGAGAAGGGAGAGGGGAAAAATGTAGCCGTGGTTGGTCACTTCCCATGGATCCCGAAATTGAGAGAGAAGATAAAAAACTTTTGGGTTCTTGAGCAGAGGCTCCGGGAAGGAGATTTACCTGCAGAAGAGGCAGAAAGAATTTTACCTCAATGCGATGTTGTAGGTATCACTGGGACATCCTTCATCAATCATACGCTCGAGGGCCTTCTGAGCCTCTGCAGGAAAGCCTATATCGTCATGATCGGCCCGACCACCCCGCTCTCTCCTATTCTCTTCGATCATGGAATTGATGCGATCTGTGGCGCAAAGGTAATCGATCCAGATAAAGTAATTCGTTCCATCAGCGAAGGCGCCACCTTTAAAGAAGTTACCGGAGTTAAACTCCTGACACTAACTAAGACATAAAGGGGGTATGTAATGGACAGATGCCCCATAATTTCGGTCCTACAAATGGAGTTATAGATGCATTATCTCTATTATCCAGGGTGTACTCTTTATACCAAAGCAAAGAACCTCGATCGGACTGCTCGAAACTGCTCCCTTCTTCTCGGATTTGAATTAAAGGAACTCAACAATTGGGTCTGTTGTGGGGCGGCCTTCCCCTTAGCAACTGATAATCTGATGGCTCTGCTTCCACCAGCAAGGATTTTGGCCAATGCAAGGGAGGAGGGAACGACCCTCACTATTCTCTGCTCTGTGTGCTTCAATGTCATTAAGAGGACAAATCGGTTGATTCAAAAGGATAGTGAAAAAAGAGATAAACTTAACAATTTCATCGAAAAGAACTATCAGGGCGATCTTCGAATCTTGCACTATCTGGAGTTACTAAAACAGGATATCGGGTTTTCTCAACTCAAAGAAAGGATAAAGAAGCAGCTTTTGGGTCTCAAGGCAGCCGCCTATTATGGATGCATGTTGCTTCGGCCATTTGAAGAAATGGGATTTGACGATAAAGAGAGACCTACCCTATTTGAGGAGTTTCTGGCGACATTGGGTGCAGAGGCCATCGATTTTCCATTTAAAATCGAATGCTGTGGAAGCTTCCAATCCGTCGGTTCACCTGACGTAGCGACAGAATGTGCCTATAAAATTCTCTGTTCTGCTATTAGAAGGGGAGCGGAGGTGGTCGTTACTACTTGTCCTATGTGTGCCTTCAACCTCGATCATAAGCAGGCAGAAATCAAACAGAAATACCTTGATTTCAAAGAAATCCCTGTACTCTATTTTACTCAACTGCTCGGGATCGCCATGGGATTAGATTATCGAACCGTGGGATTTGAACAAAATGCCGTTGATCCTTTACCCCTACTAAAGGAGAAGGGTCTGCTGTAGACGAATGACATGGGGAGTTTTCTATGCAAGGAAACATGCCTTTCCAGTGCTCGAAATGCGGGAAAACATTAGAAAAACACGAATGTTACGAACACCAGGGTAAAGTATTTTGTGAAGATTGTTATATGGATATTTTATCTCCCCCGAAAGCCTGTGATCCATGGGCCGTTCATTCGGCTCAAACCTTCCTGAAGGGGAAAGATAAACTCTCCACACTAACACACTTGCAACTCAATATCGTTAATTACATCAAGGGAAGAGGCGAGGCTACCATAGAGGAAATGGTCGAGAATCTTAATCTAACCGAGGGAGAGTTGAGAAGAGAGTTTGCGGTGCTAAGACACATGGAAATCCTTAAGGCAACTAAGAAAGGAGAAAAGATCTTTTACATTCTATTTTAACGGAAGGAGGACGATATGGCATCCGAGAAAACTGAATGCGCCAAATGTTCTGTTAAAGACAAAATCTGCCTCTCGCCAGAGGGGCGAGGACCAACCTTCTGCCCAACCCTCCATCGGAAGGAATCGATAGCAAAAGCCAACGAAGAATTTATTAAGCCGGACATCCTAAAATTTGCCGATGATGCTTCCGTCCAGGAAGCGGAGTGTTACATCCATCGGGGCACCAAGCCCTATGTGCTGCATCCCACGAAACCACGCGTCCAGGAGATTTGTGAATTTGCTCAAAAGATGGGCTACAGGAAGCTAGGAATCGCCTTTTGTGGCGGGCTGCATAGTGAAGCTTGGTCCCTCACTCAGATCCTTGAAGCCCAAGGATTTGAAGTTATCTCTGTCACCTGCAAAGCAGGTGGGACTCCAAAAGAGCAGATTGGCATAAAAGATGAGGAGAAGATTCGCGTCGGTGAGTTTGAGTCGATGTGCAGCCCAATTGCTCAGGGAATGATCCTCAACGCAGAGAAGACCGATTTCAACATTCTAGTTGGTCTTTGCGTAGGACACGACTCTCTTTTCCTGAAATACTCCAAAGCCTATTGTACCGTACTCGTGGCAAAGGATCGCCTCCTTAGTCACAACCCATGCGCTGCTCTTTATACTACCGGCTCCTATTATGCGCGGATGCTGAGAAAAGGATTTTAGAAAGGAGAAATCCCGTGCCTGCTGAACTAGGTTGGGCAACCCTACGGAGGTCGCGATGTGAGGCCTGGGAAGTATGCCCATCATTAGAGAAAATACAAAAGTATCGAAAGGAGTCTGAAAGATGATCCTCATTTCAAAAAGTGCTATTGAAGAATTAAAGGGGTCTCATCAGGGTACCCAAAAGAATTTGTTTCGTGTTTTTATAAGTGGTGTAGGTTGAGGGGGCCCCAAGATGGGTCTGGCTCTGGATGAGCCAAAAGCAAATGATGAAAAAATCGAAGTGAAAGGTTTCTCTTTTATCATGGCTTCCGAAGTGGCAGATACAATTCGATCATATGGAAACCTCCTTATCGATTACACGGAACATCCATGGATGAAAGGATTCCAATTATCCCTTTTAGGGAAAGTCTCCTGCTGATTCCTTGGTTAGGCGGTCGAGATGATGGCTAATGATTAATATGAGGTGGGGGAGTGTTCTCGTCTTCTCCTTAAGCCTTCAACAATGGCTCGGAGAGATCGAGAGAATCTTATCTTTCAGAAAGAATCCCTTGGGGAGCATTTTTGACCGTGGGAATCTCAATTAATAGGAAGACTGTATAGGAGAGAGAAATGAACATCAAAAGACACTTTTGGAGCTTCCAGAAAAGGTTACGGCTCTTGGTGAATCATTAAGGCAGGCGGGAAAAGATATGGAATCAACATGGGTGGATCAAATCGAGATGAGAGACCTTCAGAATGTGAAAGAACGGTTGAAAGCGGTGGAAGAGGCCCTTTGCATCCTTCAGGAGGAGGTCGGCCATATTGAGGGAAAGCATTGCAGGCAGGGTTAGGAAGATTTTGGTCTAAAAGTCATAATTATTGATCAGAGGCGACTAAAATGGGCCAGATGGAGACAGAAGTTTTGATTATCGGAGGTGGCGTCTTAGGAGCAGTCGTCGCCAGGGAACTTTCCCGATATAAGGTAGATGTTATCCTTGTTGAGAAGGAGGCCGACTTCGGCTGGGGTAGCACCAAGACCAATATGTGTATTGTCTGCCAGGGGGCAGATACCCTGGAGTTTCGTCCCGAATACCACCGCAGCAAACTCGTCTGGGACAGCATGCCTTTGACGGAGCCGCTCTGTCAGGAGATTGATGTTCCCTTCAAACGGGTAGGAGAACTCGCTCTCATCCGTAACAATGAGGAGTTAAGCAAATTTCAAAAGCTGAAGTCGAGGGCGGAAAAGATCGGCATCGGCAGCCATAAGTTCTTAGATCAGGAAACACTCAGACAGATGGAGCCTCATGTTACCCGGCAGGCCATCGGGGCGCTGTACGATCCGAACATTGCCATTGTTGATCCAGTAAGACTTACGATCGCCCTCGTAGAAAATGCCGGCCAGAACGGGGTTAAAGTGATGCGGGAGACCGAGGTTTTAGGGATCTCCCAGAAAGTAAATGAATTCGAAGTTGAGACTAATCGCGGCCCGATTAAATGCCGCTTCATCGTCAACGCCGCCGGAACCTCGGTAGATAGGATAGCCCGATTGGTGAATTCGGATGATTTTGTTCTTTACCCGATTAGGGGATATGTAGGGATTTTCGACAAAAACTTAGGGGGCTTAATAGAACATGAGATTCATATGCGGCCGGATGCGCCCGGTCAGATGAACATTATAACGCCCAGCGTACACGGAAACCTCTTCTTTGGCACCACGATGCAACCAGCCCGGAGGGGAGACTATTCCACGACCAGGAGGATTGCTCAAATCGGCTTGCAAAACGTCCGTAAAATCATTCCCGACCTTTCTGAAAAAGACATCATCAATTCCTTTGCCGGGTTTCTTATGTTCCGAAACTGGGAAGTTGGCTGGCATGAGTGCGTGGTTCAGGCTTCTCTTAAAGTGCCACGGTTTATAAGCATTTGCATTGGTTACCCCGGGGTAAGCGCAGCTCCAGCGACTGCCCGAGAGGTTACAGAATTGCTTCGGCGAGAAGGTTTGAGATTAGAAACAAATCCAGGATTCAGCCCTTTCAGAAAAGCCCCACCTGTTTTCAACAAGCTTTCTGAGGAAGAACAAATGGAACTGGTGACGAAGGACCCTGGTTACGGTCACGTGGTCTGTCGCTGCGAGACAGTAACCGAGGGAGAAATCGTCGAAGCCCTTCGTCACGGGGCCACTACGCTGGATGGAATCAAATTCAGGACCAGAGCTGGAATGGGAAGATGCCAGGGAGGATTTTGCACACCCCGTGTCGTGAAAATATTAGCTCGGGAACTTGGCATCCCAGAGGAAAAAATAACCAAGAAAGGTCGGGAATCCCGAATCTTACTTTATAAGACGAAGGAATTACTTGGGGCGGAATTATGAAATACTCAGACGTAGATGTAGCGGTGATTGGCTCTGGACCAGCAGGAATGGCGGCTGCAATCAAGGCAAAGGAGGAAGGAGCAGAGCATGTCCTTATATTGGAACGTCAGGAACAGCTCGGCGGTCTACTACATCAGTGCGTCCATAACGGCTTCGGGTTACTCTATTTCGGTCAAGACCTTACCGGACCGGAATATGCCCATCGGTTTGTTGAGAAAGTCAGGGATTTAGGAATTGAGGTACTTCTCGAAACTATGGTGATTCGCATATCCGGCGATCGAAAGCTTACCGCTGCCAATAGTCGCGAGGGGACTATTTTCCTGCGGCCCAAATCTATCGTACTGGCAATGGGTTGTCGTGAACGGAGCCGAGGGCAATTGTCCATTCCTGGCACTCGACCTGCTGGCATCTTCACCGCTGGCACAGCACAGAGATTAGTCAATGTCGAAGGATTCATTCCGGGGAGAAAAGTGGTCATTTTGGGTTCAGGTGATATTGGCATGATCATGGCTCGTCGCCTCACCCTGGAAGGGGTAGAAGTGAAAGCGGTTGTAGAGATCCTTCCCTATATTGGGGGCTTGATCAGAAATGAGGTTCAGTGCCTTTATGATTTTCATATCCCCATTCTTCTCGAACATACGGTCATACAGATCCATGGTGAACAACGTGTGAAAGCGGTCACCATCGCCAAAGTGGATAAGAATAAGAGGCCCGTCGATGGCACCGAACAAAATATTGAGTGCGATACTCTACTGTTGTCGGTCGGCTTGATCCCCGAAAATGAACTTTCCAGAATGGCAGGGGTAGATCTCGATCCGCTGGCCGGCGGGCCTGTCGTAGATGAACGGAGGGAGACGAGCATTCCAGGTATTTTTGCAGGTGGAAACGTGGTTCACGTTCACGACTTGGTTGATGATGTCTCCTGGGAGGCGGAGATAGCCGGGGCTTGGGCTGCCAAGCTCGCACAGAAAGGAGATCTTGGAAAGAAAGGTAAAATCATCCTCAGGCCTGGAAGAAATATCCGTTCCATCGTCCCCCAAACCATCAGTGGCCAAAATGACGTTACCCTCTACATTCGAATAAAAGAAATGGAAGAAAAAGTTCAGCTGAGGATAGGAGCTATCTATAATCAAGCATTCAGGGTGGTGAAGCCCAGCGAGATAATTAAGGTCAATCTTCTCCAAAAGGAATTAAACTCGTTGAGAGGAAAAACAACCGAACTAATCGCGGAGTGTGAACCTTTCGACTTGCCGGCCTGAAGGCCGGAGCTTGCCTTCGACCCGAGCTCAGGCCGAGGGGCTCAAGGTTCACCCTGAGCCGCGCTTCCTTGCTTCGTCTTCAAAGGCGTGGCTTCGCTCGGCCGAATGGGTGAAAAGGGAGGATAAAATGATTGAAGAAAAAATCATATGTATCGGCTGTCCTCTTGGCTGTGAGACTACCCTAAAGATCGGTGATCAGGCAGAGGTGGTTAAAATTACCGGTTACAAATGCAAAGAAGGGCGCCAATATGTGGTGGAAGAATATCGAAGTCCGGTTCGAATCTTCACCGCCACGATCCTCACTGAGAAAAGCGCCAGACCTCTTCTTCCGGTTAGAACAGATCGGCCCATATTGAAATCGAAACTGAAAGAAGCAGCCCTCACCCTTGTTCGGTTTAAAGCAAAGTCACCGGTTAGAATCGGCCAGGTCATTTTACCAAATATACTGAATACGGGCGCTGATGTGATCGCCACGGATGATCTCTTGGATTAAGAGACCCTTATATAGGAGGCCTTCGATGAAGGAGTTGACCTTAGAACTCGCTCTGAAGATGATAGAGGCTGCTGAGAGGTGGGCCAGGGATATTGCCGGCTTCCCATGTAGCATTGCCGTCGTAGGCAAATCCGGTACAGTCATCGCAGTTCACCGCATGGATCGGGCTGGCATGGCCACCACGGATATTGCCATTGAAAAAGCTTGGACTGCGGTTGCCTTCAAGATGCCCACCCTGATGGGTTCTCGCTGGCTCGATCCACGCAATCTGGGTAAACTTATGGGTGACCATGCCATGGGTATGATCGGAAGAGGAAAAGGAAGGCTCTGCTTCATCCCTGGTGGCATTCCGATTACCGAT
Source organism: Deltaproteobacteria bacterium CG03_land_8_20_14_0_80_45_14 (assembly GCA_002780715.1). Lineage (GTDB taxonomy): Bacteria > Desulfobacterota > BSN033 > BSN033 > UBA1163 > UBA1163. The sequence goes on along the minus strand of PEUO01000203.1, from coordinate 3,420 downwards.
GAAGAAAATGAGGTCATTGGCGCTATTGGCTGCAGCGGTGTTCCTTCGGGTGTAGGGGATATTAGTGATACTTCGGTGAGTCAGGTCGGAGTTATTGCTCTTTATGAATGATGATGAAAATTGGTAGTGGTTTATTGGTAAAGGTTACGAAGCCTGTTTCGTCATTCGGTAACGGTTACGTTTAAAAGAACTAAACACGACAGACGTAGCCTTTTATAGACGATACGGGCATCGTTACCGTTGCCGTTAGACTAAACCCTTATTTTCTGGGTTAGTATTAAACAGGAGATTGTTTACGATGATGAATTTAGAGATGGCCAAAAAGCTACTGCAAACAGGCATGAAGAAGGCCCAAGAGAAAGGTACGCCTTGCAGCATCGCTATCGTGGATGAGAACGGCTGGTTGGTGGCTCTCCACCGCATGGATGGTGCTGCCATACCCACTGCTGAAATCGCCCGAGATAAAGCCTGGACAGCCGCTACCTTCAGAATACCCAGTGCTGAGGTTTCTCAATTTGGCGACCCCAAAGTTCCAGGATATGGGTTTAACGTCCAGAACTGGAACGAACGCCTGACGACCATTGCTGGAGGGATGCCCATCTGGGACGGCGACCGGTTCATTGGAGCCATAGGGGTTTGCGGGGGAACGCTGGAGGAGGACGTAACCCTCTGCAAGAAAGTAATCGAAGAGACAGGTCAACGTACTTAGTCGGAAGGCTGGAACATGACAACGCTGGATCAGGTTCATGAAAACAATAAGGCAAAAGTGATTGACATTCAAGGAGGCCAAGGGATAAGGCAACGTCTCGGCCAGATGGGCATTCATCCGGGGGACACGATCATGATGCTAAGATACGGAGCTCTTCGAGGGCCCATTCTGATTGAAGTCCATGGCAGTCAGGTAGCCCTCGGAAGGAGGATTGCCTCCCGAATCCTTGTAGAGGAAATTGAATGAGAATTGCCCTGGCTGGACAGCCCAACTGTGGCAAAAGCACCATATTCAACAGTATCGCTGGATATAAAGCGATCACTTCCAACTTTCCTGGAACGACCGTTAAATATACCGAAACCAAAACCCATATCGAGGGCTATACCTGTAATTGTATCGATCTTCCAGGAACCTATTCGCTGACTTCTGGGGATCCGGCGGAACTGGAAGCAAGAAGGCATCTTCTTTCCGGAGAGGTCGATGTGATCATTAATGTCATCGATGCCTCTCTGCTTTGCCGGAGTCTGGAACTGACACTTCAACTTCTGGAGCTGGAAGTTCCCATGATCCTCTGCCTGAATATGATGGATGAGGCCCAGAGGAAAGGAATCCAGATTGATGCCCCAAAACTCTCCAACCTCCTCGGAGTCCCGGTTATTCCCACCATCGCCACAACTGGAAAAGGGCTGAAAGAGCTATTTATTGATGTTTTAAGGGTCCGGGAGGAAAAGAGGATAGGGAAAACCCCAAAATTCAGCAAAGACATTGAAGAAATCGTAAGTCAATTGGACTCCATACTCAACTCTGAATGGCCAGTAAAAGAAAAGGTTCCCACTCGGTTTCTTTCCATAAAACTCCTTGAAAATGATGAGTTCTTCATTAATGAAACAAAGCGAAATAGTAACGCTACCAATCGAATAAGGCCCCTTCAGGAAAAGTTGGAGCAGATTCATGGCAGCCCATCGGATGAAGTGATATCCTCTGAGCGTCATGCCTTGGCCATGAATTTATTTGAGAAGGTCTCTACTGTTATCCATCCTCCCAAGAGGGACATCCGGATCACTATTGATAACTGGGTGATGCATAAATTCTTCGGCTATTTAATTCTGGTGGGTGTCTTCTATGGTTTTTTCAATTTCATCTTTGGAATTGGCGGATATATTGAAGAGCCCCTGATGGAGCTCTTTGACTATTGGATAGGAGGTCTTGAAGAATTTTTTGGGAAAGGAAGTTTAGCCCTATTCCTTTTCAGAGGAGTTCTACAGGGAATTGCGGGTGGAATCGCCATTGTCCTCCCTTACCTTGTTCCCTTCCTCATCGGCCTTTCCATCCTGGAAGACGTTGGATACCTGCCGAGAGTGGCATTCCTCATGGATGTCTTCATGCACAAGATTGGTCTCCATGGTAAATCAATTATTCCGTTTATTCTGGGATATGGATGCAGTGTCCCTGCTGTGATGGCCACAAGAATCTTGGAATTTCCTCAACACAGATTTATTGTCTCCATTCTGACGACGATGATTCCCTGTGCGGCTCGGATCACGATCATTTTCGGCCTGGTTGCTTTTTTCATTAGCCCTAATGCTGCGCTGATGATATTTGCTCTAAACATTCTGGTCGTGGCCGTTTCCGGGAAGATCCTTTCCACCCTCTATCCAGAACCAGGAAGTCTTGGATTGATTTTGGAAATCCCTGCCTACCAATTACCGCCTTTGAAAAATACCTTGAAGAAATCCTGGTATCGAATAAGAGAATTTATTGTAATCGCTTGGCCCCTCCTGATTATCGGAAGTGCACTGCTGGCCCTGATGGAGTATGGCAAGGTAGACCTTTATTTCAATCGTTTTCTGTCTCCCCTCACTCACCTCCTTGGCCTGCCGGTTTCTGTGGGGGCAACCCTCATCTTTGGCTTATTAAGAAAAGAACTCTCCCTGATCATGCTGACCCAGGCTTTAGGAACCACCCAGGTTCTTACTGTGATGACTAAATCTCAGATTATGGTCTTTACTGTATTCGTCACTTTTTATATCCCCTGTTTGGCTACGATTGCTGCACTATGGAAGGAGATCGGTAAAAAGGGGGCGCTTCTGGCGATCCTTTTCACTCTCTCTGTGGCCATTATTCTGGCTCTTATTACCCATATATTTTTTGGTATCTTTCCTTTGTGGTAATTGCGTATGATGGTTACTTCATTAAGAAATGATAAAAATAGTCTTTGGGTTATGGCTATGAAGCCAGTTTGGTGTAATGTCAAATGGTTATGTTTAAAAATTTTTAGACCAAGGACCTGACCCTTTAACGAAACGGGCATCGTTACCCTAACCTTAACCTTTTGTCTATTGACTTTTATCAGGCCATTTCATGAGTAAGACACTCTTGCGCATCCTGGCAGAGAAATTCAAAGCATTGTCGAAATTCCTAAGGGAGATCCTCTATGGAATGACGGTCCATGAGATGGATCTCGAGCTGAAGAAAGAGAGAGGTAACTTAGATCATCTTTTCATGATGGTGGTCTTCGGGGACCTCGTAGGATTACCTTTGCTTCCTCCGTATTATTCAATGAGGCTTTTGCCTTATATTATCCCTTCTATAAAGAAATGGAAGAGAAGCCTTTTAAGGGAGAGAGATCTGACCGATTTCGCTTCGATGGATATTTGAACCTAAGTCCATCGATTCATAAATTCGGTAACGTATTTATTTACTCAGGACTT
>PEUO01000079.1 GCA_002780715.1 Deltaproteobacteria bacterium CG03_land_8_20_14_0_80_45_14 | reverse complement strand
AAAGCTTGACCCCTTTGGCCATCCCATTCTCAACGATGACTTTATCCACTTCTGTCTCCACACAGAACTCCCCTCCCATGGCGCTGAAGGCTCTCTGAAGAGCATGGGTGATGGTGTGGGTTCCGCCATAGACAATAGAGGCCGATTCGAAGGAAAGGGTAAGGCCGATCACATGGACAAAAACATAGAGGCCAACGACGTCCCCCGGGAAACAGCCGGTGGAGGTTTCAATAGCCCTCATGAAGAGACATTGGAGCTCAGGACTTTCAAAAAGGTCCATAGCGATCTGGGATCCTGTCATGAACTGATAGACGGGATCAATGCCATCGACAGGATCATCGCAGAGCCTTTCGAGGGCATTCTTGACTCCCCAGGGTGTGGGAGGACTATAACGATATTCTCGAAAGGCAGCTCGCCACTTTCTCTGATATTTTCCCAGGAGATCGAGATAAGTCTCTGCGTCCGTTTTTGAGAAGCGGGCGATCTCATTGTAAGTCTTCTTGACATTTTCCTCGGAGTACTGTTCTTTACCTGTTAAGGGGTCAACACGAAACGCCGAATAGCCGACAAAACAGGTTCCGTCTGGATAAACCATCCCTTCATTCTGGTCTGGGAAAATATACTTTAAGCCATATTCCCTCAGGTTGAAATCGGTATAGGCAGGATGGGTCCAGAATCGGGTGAAGTGGGCGCACGTATTCTGGATAAATCCAGGCAAGGGAAGCTCTTCCCCACAGGCCCCTCCCCCTAATTCATGCTGACGTTCGAAGATTACTGTTTTAAGACCTGCATGTTGTAAATAGCAGGCAATGATCGTTCCGTGGTGTCCTCCACCAACGATAATCGCATCATAACTTGTATATGGCATGGGTTTCCTCCTTTTCTATTTCTTCTTCATCATCAACGAAATGGCGTAATAGAGGATAGAGGGTTTTAAGAGGAGCTTGATGAAGTTCCTCAGGTCCCCTCCTTCCAGGGTGGCAGTAATAACCCAGTGGATGGGTTCTGAAGACTCGATTTTTAGTTTCAGGGCCTCCCCTCCGTCCGGATCTTTAAAGAGTTGAGTAAAGGACGCAATCATGGTGGTCTGGCCCAAACCTGTCGAATTGACTTTCATGATGAACCTCCGTTATCCTAAAATCAATGCAAATTGTAAATTGTATATTGCAAAATGTTAAATTATAATAGGCCACTTGCCTTTGCTTTTGTAACAATGTCAGGTTCTTTCCACCATTTTTGGATCCCGAGATCTTCTGCAATCCGGTTGGCTGCATTATATCCAGGACCGTAAGTGACCAATCCTCCAGGGAAGCAGCAGGCTCCGCAGAGATAGAGATTTTTAATAGGTGTCGCGTATTGAGAACATAATTCGTTCGGTCTTAGAAATCCCATTTGAAGAGGGAAATAGCCCCCTTGTTTGATCGATCCTTCAACCATATCAGAGAACTTATTTTCAATATCGAGTGGGGAGGCGATGTAGGTCCAGAGGATATTTTCTTCTGTCATATTGGGTGCATATTTTTTGAGTAGGTTAATGTTCTGCTTAGCATGTTCCTGACGAATCTTATACCACCTCTCTGGACCTCCGTCCTTAAGGCGATAAGGGGCGTGTTCTGAGATCAGCGCGGTATGCCTTCCCGGAGGCGCTCCTGATGGATCGAATAAAGTTGGAAAACAACAATTGAACCCGGATGGCTTTAACTCTCCATTTTTTAAAGCTTTAAAATGCTCAATCAGATTCTCCTCTGTCTCAAAACCGACCACATTGATAAAAGCCTTGGCGAGGTCAGGATTTGAGGAGGCAGCGGTGAACTGGGGTGGATTGAAAAGGGCCAGGTGGGTGTCGAAGAGGGACCATTTCTCCCATTTCCAGTCCTTCGTCCGTATGACAAGATCTTTCGGCAAATCCTTCTCCCCAATATATTTGAGGAAGGTCTGGTGATGATCAATGCTCGAGGCAACAAATTTAGCGGCCTCGTAGACCGTTCCATCATCTAATTCAACCCCTTTTGCAACACCTTTATCCACAATGATTCTTTTAATAATCTGGCTTCCCAGTATCATCCCTCCATGTCGGTAAAGAAATTTGGACATCAGGTTGGCCATGTGGTGAGAGCCACCCACACAGAGGCGGTAGTTTGAAGCCCGATTGATCATGAGAGGAACCAGGTAACCCATTCCCTCCAGATCATAATCCAATCCCCACAGACAGGTGGCATAGAGCATCAACGTCCTGATTTGATTATTTTCAAAAATGCTATGGACGATATCGATTGGTTTCTTTTCAGAAAGGGCGCTGATTTCCTGACCAAGAGGACTAGAATGGAGTTTCACGACCTGTTCGAAGGCTGGCTTCGCCATCACATAGGTCGCGGGTGCGAGAAAGGCATCCGTATAGCGCTTGAAACGTTCATAGGTCTCTCGATAGGCATCAGCATCTTTTTTAGAAAATTGCGCAAAGGAAGCGCAGGTTTTTTCCACATCAGAGTAAATACAAAGGCTTCTTCCATCCAAGAAAGGCATGGCCATAACAACCTCGGGATGGATATATTTCAGATCATACGTTTGATCCAATTGGAGATCGGGAAAGACCGGCGCATAATCCACCATGGGATGATAGATCGCATGGGTATTGTGAATAAATCCAGGGATCGTGATCATCTCCGAGCAGAGGCCTCCTCCCATTTCGTATCTCTTTTCAAGGATCAGGATCTTGAGCCCTGCTTTGGCAAGGTAGCAACCTAAAGTGAGTCCATTCGGCCCACCACCAATGATAATGCCATCATATTGGGGCATGATTTTCTCTCCTTTCCTAGTGATGATTTTCCATAGTAAACCCCGTTAGAAATTCCAGTCGTTGCGACTCGAAACCGAGCGGGGGATTATTTCTAACGGGGTAAAAAGGTAGGGTGTACTTAAACTATATTTTTCAGTATTGACAAGTCAATATAATTATTCTTATAATGCCATAAGAAAAACTTATGATAGGTCATAAAACATATATATTTCAAAGGGTTTTAATCAATCAATTTTGTGAATTTTAAGCACAATAACTTAAACACCAAGCCCGTCATACCCGCGAAAGCGGGTATCCAAGACTTTCTTTTTTCAATATGATTCTGGATTCCTGCTTCCGCAGGAATGACGAATAAAGGGGCAAAATTCGAAGATTTTTATCAAATTAGATAAGAAATTTCTCATGAGGAGGATTTTTTGAACCTCAGACAATTGGAAGCATTTTATTTAGTTATAAAGAGAAAGAGTTTTACTCGGGCAGCGGAGGAATTGAATGTGACCCAGCCTGCTGTCACGATCCAGGTCAAATCGTTAGAGAAATCATTGAATGTAAAACTCATACAACATATAGGGAAAAGAGTTCAATTGACCGAAGCAGGAGAGCTCCTCTACCAATATGCTGAGAAGATTTTCGATCTTGTGTCTGATGCCAATGAGAAGATGAGGGATTTCAAAAAATTGATGAGAGGGACTCTTCAAATTGGAACAACGAAAAATTATGCTCGTTACATTATGCCTTCCCTGCTCTCCACTTTTCAGAAGAGATTTCCCCGTATCAAAGTTATTTTGGATGAAGGCAATTCCGAGGATATGGCCAAGAGTGTCCTTGAGAAGAAAAATGAGTTAGCCCTTATCTCCCAGGTAAACCTCGATCGAAAAATCAAATCCATCTTTTTCTCGACGGTAGAGTTTGTTCTGGTGGCCTCCCCTGAACACAGGTTCTCAGAAAGGAAGAGTATCTCCCTGAGAGAACTGAATGGTGAGCCGGTGATTTTGAGGGAGAAGGGATCTGGTTCAAGAGCGGCCATTCTGAGAAAATTTCAGGAATATGGGATTTGGCCATCGGTGATTATTGAGGCAAGCAGTTTGGACTTTATAGTGGGGTATGTAAAACAGAACAAAGGGGTTTCCTTCATGTTTGAACCGGATATCAAAGAGGAATTGGAGAAGGGAACCTTAAAAGTCATCTTCATCGAAGAGGGGAATATTATTTTCTTTACTGATATCATTTACCACAGTGAAAAATCTCTCTCCCCTCCGAGCCAAGCCTTCCTGAAGATGGTGAATGAGTTAAAAGGAGAATTGGTCCTGCCAAGTCCCATGGCCACTTCATAAAGATTTCTTTCCTTAGATGAAGGGGAAAGGGACCGGGTTTTTAAAGAACTTCAAACCTGCGTCCAAAAAGTGAATCCCGATTCTAAAGTTTTCTATCAAAGGGCATGCGCCAATCTCTATTATGATCTGTTGGGAGATTGGAAAGATTGGGAAGAAGTGGCCAGGATCAAGAACCCGGATATCCGGTCAGCGTTGATTGAGAGGATTAAGAAGTTATTGTATTGGGAAAATGAGGGGTGAAAGGTAAATCATTTGTGTTTGGTAAATAGGGTCATTTTCACTTGCGTCAGTACAAATCTGGTTGCCGCTGCAAGGGGCCGGCCGAAATGACCCGTTAAGCGCTCTTTCGATACTGTGAAGCATACCAATCGATAACGCGCCTAATCATTCTTTGATAAGAAATTCGATGCTTTTGTGCCTCTTTCTTAAAAAATTCCACGCTTGACTTATTCAAGGAAATCGTTACCTTAACGTTTTCCTTCTTTAAGACCAACTGACCAGGTGGCGGTAGAAAGTCTTTGACAACCCTCAGCTTACCCATTGGTTCTTCAGTATATTTTATTTTGCTCTTCATAAATCTTCCTCCCTTTTCTCCAATACCCCGCACCATAAATGCGGATGATATTCTCCCTATAGGTAAATCGAACTGTCATTATGCCGTCGCCGACACGGCCAATGCAGTAAAACCGGTCCTCTTCAGTACTATGATTAACATCCTCGACGATGACACGACGGGGATCCAAAAAAGCACGTTGTGCTAATGAAAAAGAGACATTGTGTTTATCTTGATTCTCACTATTTTTTTCCTCGTCCCACTCGAAGAGAATCTTTTTCACACAAAAATTATACTACGATATGAATGAAATTGCAATATAAAG
>PEUO01000120.1 GCA_002780715.1 Deltaproteobacteria bacterium CG03_land_8_20_14_0_80_45_14 | reverse complement strand
GCAAAAGGGAGGAATTCCCCTCTTTGGCAAAGAGGGGTTAGGGGAGATTTTCAGAAGATGTCTTCTCAATTATGGACTCATTAGTAATTGTCATAATCTGTCTTGATCCTCCCCAATAGTGTTCAGTTGAATACTGTTACACCTACTATTCAGTCCGATCAGCATCTATTGATTGAGGATTATGAATTAAATGTGCATAAAAAAGGCAGAATCATCTTTGATCCTGCCTTCGCTCTTTGACAACTGAATAGTGATTTCCTTTTTTAAGAGTTACGACTTAAGAATTAAAGTGAGTGTTTATTGTGGGCCACCACCACATCCGTCCGCTTGTTCATCGCCTTTGAAGTGACACGTGAGAGAAACATTCCCACTGGGGGTTATCGTCTCATGCCATTGGGTGGTGGAAAACCATTGACCATCGAAATTGACACAACATTTTAGGTTCGTGTTGTCGAAATCCAAGACAATGGCCTTAGCGGGCGGATCCATGTCATAAGGTAGGTCTCCGTGGCAACTGACATTCTTGTTATAATTTTTTGATGGAGTAATAACCTTTACGCTGTCATACACATCAAAAGTTTGTAAATTGAATTCCCCGTTCGTGAATACGGTGCCCAATACGGTGCAAGAAGTATCCTTGATCACAACTGCCCCATTCAGAATCTGTCCATTCGCCACGATTGGAATCACCATCAAAACTCCAACAACTAATAACGACAACGGATACACTTTCTTCATTTCAATGTCCTCCTTTTTTTATTTGAGTTTAAGCAATGAATACCCTCCCAGAATATCTCCCTTAGCGTATTGCTTAAGAAGCCACCTCCTCTCCGAGTCTAAGGCAGATCGGAAGGTTGGCAACTCCGTGTGGAGCCTGCAAATAATATGCCTTAAGTCTTTAGAGAATTTGGAGGAAAGTTGGGTTAATGAGGATAAAATGACAGAAGATATGGGGACACACAAGTCCTTTAAATATGAAAATTGTAAAATTCAAATAGACATTTTGTCTAAGGACAGAGGAGGAAAATTCGCCCTTGACCGCCCCTTATCCTATTGATTACTGTTTCAAATATTGCATTATCGGTTAAAATTGAAAAATCACTCTTTCAGGAAGAACTCTTACTATTCTAAATTGCCTGCCCAAAACTCATTATTATCCATTTAGCTTTAAATGGTCCACAACACAATTCTTTAGTTCAAAATTGTGCCACTTGGTTACAAAAAATCCAGTTCTGAGATTTTTAGAATTTCAGCATTAAATAAATGTCTTGATATTCAATAAGTTCCACACTCAATACATTGGCATAAGCATTGCATTATTTAAAGTAGCCTATAATACTGTGTAGTATTTAAATTGCCGATAAAGCCAAACTCCAAGCAATTGGAGGGCGGAAAACCACGGGTCCCAGGTTACTGGGATAGCCGAGTTGCCGAAGCAAAAGAAATTTTGCAAACCCGTGGTCTATTTTCACCACGGAATTTTTATTTATGGGGATTTTTTACAAAGGAGGGATGTTTATGAGTTTCGAGAAATCATGCAAATTTTATCAAGATTCTAAATGTATTCTTAAAGGGGGTTGTTGCGATCTCAATTGTGAATTGACTAACTCTGATAGAAGCGATCAATTTTATGATGAGATTGATGCCTTTACGAAATGGCGGATAGAGAAAGCACAACAGGAAGATGTAAAGTCGGGATGGAAATTGAGTTGAGTGATTCTACCTCCTTACTAAATCTTTTAATCCGGCATCCTCAAGACACCCGCCCCTTGAATTTTCCCTTGCTTTAATAAGATGAGAGCCTGATTCGCTTCTTCCAATTTAAATTCCTGGACTTCAGGGGTGATTGGGATTTCAGCAGCCAGAGGTAAAAATTCCTGGGCATCCTTTCGAGTAATATTCGCAACACTCTTTATTTCTTTTTCATCCCAGAGGAGCTGAGCGTAGTCGAGAGGAGGAATAGGATTTCTCTTTCGAATGACCGCTAATACCAGCCTCCCGCCTTTTTCCAAAACTCTCAAGGCGTGAGGCACTGTTTCCCCGACCGGGGTAAAATCGATGGCACAATGGAGTTTCTTAGGAGGTTGGTCTTCTGGGCCTCCTGCCCAGGAGGCTCCCAGTTTTTTAGCCAGATTTCGATGCTCCTCACCTCTTGTAAAAACAAATACCTCACAACCCCAATATCTTGCTATCTGAATGACGATATGGGCAGAGGCTCCAAATCCAAAAAGCCCCAAGGTTTGGCCTTTTTTAATGCCAGAAAGGATTAAATCGCGATATCCAATAGCGCCAGCGCATAAAAGTGGAGTCGCCTCAGCATCAGAAAATCTTTCAGGGATTAAATAGGCGAAGTCTTCAGAAATAGCAATGTATTGGGCGTAACCCCCATTGGCATGGCATCCAGTCCCTTGGAATTCCAAACATAAATTTTCGTTTCCTTCTCGGCAAAAATGGCATTTTCCGCAAGCTGAATTGATCCAGGCAATTCCAACCCGGTCTTCTATATTAAATTTTGTTGCCCCTGAACCTAATTTTCCCACCCTTCCAACAATCTGGTGTCCTAAGACAATTGGAAGTTTTGGCGGAAGCCTTCCCTCGATTTCATCAAGCTCCGTATGGCAGACTCCACAGGTAGAAATCTTTACTAAAATTTCTTTAGGTTCAGGAACAGGATCTGGCAGATCTATCATCTTCAGGGGTTCTTTTTCCATCGGAGAAATTTCTTTTAGGACCATGGCCTTCATTTCTCAATCCTCTCCTTTTCTATTATTAACATACCAAACCTTAAAGGATTGGGAAATAGGAAAATCGCATTCCTTTGACAAGCTGCAAGATAGGGTGGAGGATAGGGTAGGCATAAAAAAATTACAAAAGAAGTTATAGAGGGAGACTAACTTTCATTCTTTTCATGTACGATTTTTCCGCCTACAATGGTTAATACTGCTTTTACATCCTTTATTTGATCTTTGGGGATGGTGTAAAAATCATGGTTCCAGACGACCATATCAGCAAACTTTCCTTTCTCGATGGAACCAATCTCCTTTTCCTGGAAACCTGAATAAGCGCTCCCCATAGTTTGGATTCTTAAGGCCTCCTGGATGGAGATGCTTTCTGCTGATTCAAAACGGTATCCATTTTGGGTGATTCTGGCTCCTGCCTCCCAGAGCGCTACTTGAGGTTGATATATTGGAAAAGCAGGCGGGTCAGCCCCGATAGCGACAGGGATACCCTTCTTTAAATAACTCTTAAGGGGTATTACTCCTTTCCTGTTTTTCAGGCCACTCCACTTGTCCCCCCAGGCAAAAAACCATTGAGGGTGTGTGGAGACGACCACTCCCAATTTCTTTATACGCTCCAGAGAAATGGGTTGAGGACATATAGCATGCTCGATACGGTGACGGTGATCCTGTCTGGGATGTTCTTTAAGGGCAGCCTCGATGGCATCCAGGATGAGGTCAACTGCCCGATCTCCAGAGGCGTGGATACTGACCTGATGATCAGCCCGGTGAAAAAGCTTAAACATTTTTTGTAATTCTTCGGTTTTGTGCATCGGAAAGCCTTGTGGGTTGGCATGCCAGAGAGAGACACCATCCACAGCCATCTTGAATCCACCCCAAAGGGAAGTAAATAATGGAGGGAATTCTTTTTTGAAAAGGATTAGTTCCTTAATCCTTGACGCTGGGTGTAGTTCTTCAGACTCAAATAGGGCTTTAAATACCCGAGAGGCAACGTCAAAATTAGCAAAGTAGGGCCATATCTTTATCCGAACAGGTATTTTTTCGCGCTGAACGAGTTCAAAATACGCCTTCTGAAAATATGGCGTACCAAGCATAAAGAAATTATCGTGAACGGTAGTAACGCCCTCGGCTGCATAGAGGTTTGCAGCAAATGAGAGGGCCTCTTTGGCCTGTTCATCGTCGGGAACAGGCATATATTTTCTTACAAGGTCTAAAGCGGGATAGTGTATCAGGAGCCCCGTCGGTTCTTTTTTAAAATGATTCATTTCTACCTTACTGCCCGGTGGAGCCATCATATCTCTGCCTATACCTGCTACTTTTAATGCAAGACTGTTGGTAAAGCCCCATTGGCCAGTGGTGTGGACCACCAACATCGGATGTTCTTTTGTCACCCGATCCAGGTCATCTTTATCGAGATAAGAAAGGGAAAGATCCTCCACCCCCCATGCAGATATCCACTCCCCTTTGGGTGTCTTTCTTGCCCTTTGAGCCAGAGCTTCCATGATTTCTTCTTTGGACTGCAGTCCATGGAGCTTCACAAACCAGCCATTTTCCCTCTGGCCGAATACAGGCAGATGGGCATGGGAATCGATCAGGCCAGGGGTCGCTGCCTTTCCTTTGAGGTCAACAACCTTGGTGCCACTCCCAACATACTGTATTGCCATCTCTTTGCTTCCTACTTCAAGTATCTTTCCGTGCTTGACCACAACTGCTTCGGCAATTGAATCCTTTGAATCCACCGTAATAATCTTTCCATTGGTCAGGACCAAATCAGCAGTAGGTGTTGAAGCTTCAATGCTTGGCAAGCCTGTTAGAATTCCTACAGTGGTTAGTCCAGATATCTTCAAAAACTCTCTTCGATCTATCCTCTTCGCTGAATTGTTTTTTATCGTGCCCATATTTACCCCGTTAGAAAGAATGCCCCGCTGCTCTGCAGCGGGGATGAACCCCGTAAGACCTCTGGTCTCTTACGGGGTGAAGATATAATTCCTTTTACCTGTCCCTCTAAAGGGTTTTAGTTCTTTATAACAGAGACGCATAGTATTATATTGCAAAAGGGATATTAGTTAAAGTGTGAAAATATCTGCCGGTTTTTGGAAGGAGTCTTATACCGGAAGGCTAAAGAGGGTGCAGCAAGCATGCTGCTAAGGGCGGGGTTTGAACCCCGCCCTGAAAGTAGGGGTTAGTTCAGGTTGAAATACTTAATAAGATCTGTAATACCCTTCGATCCAAACCCTTCTCTCCGCATAGTATCCTGGGGTTTGGCGATTCTCATAATGCCCTGCCACCCAACGCCCCCAGCGATCATAACGACCTGAGATCCACATTCTTTCCCAGGTTCCTGGAACCCATTCACGAGTCATTTCCCA
>PEUO01000042.1 GCA_002780715.1 Deltaproteobacteria bacterium CG03_land_8_20_14_0_80_45_14 | reverse complement strand
TGGCAGAACTATAGGAAAAATGGATAATGGAAACCAGCGCATAATTAACTAATATTACAAGAGAAAGCAGAATTTGTTACGTATAGCAGGAAGTACTCCTCAGGGATAAGATATTCAATTTATAACCCCAAAATACTCCTTTTAATTCGTCCCTCATTTTTTCCTTTTTTAGGTTGATGAAATCCGTTATAATATGCCCGCCTAATTTTATGAGGGGGAGGCAACGGAATGAAGATTCATGAATATCAGGCCAAAGAGATCCTGAAAAGTTATGGCGTTCCTGTTCCAAAGGGGGGAGTGGCCGAGAACCCAGAGGAAGCACGAAAGATTGCCGAAGGGATAGGAGAAAAGGCAATCGTTGTAAAGGCACAGATTCATGCAGGTGGAAGAGGAAAAGGAGGAGGTGTCAGATTAGTGAACCATCCCAAAGAAGCGGAGAAGGCCGCCAAGGAGATTATCGGAATGGCATTAATCACCCGCCAGACTGGACCTGCAGGTCGAGTCGTTCGGAAAGTTCTGATCGAAGAAGGGATGAAGATTCAAGAAGAGCTTTATTTAGGAGTGGTGATCGATCGCTCGAAGGCCTGTCCGGTGATCATGGCCAGTCGAGAAGGAGGCGTGGAGATTGAGAAGGTAGCGGCGGAGTCTCCGGAGAAGATAGTAAAGGAATGGGTAGATCCCAGCATTGGGTTGAGGGCTTTTCAGGCAAATAAAATCGGCTATGGACTTGGACTCGAACCTGCTCAGGTAGGGAAGATGAGAAATATCATTTTGGGACTTTACAAAGCTTTTTATGAAAAAGACTGTTTGCTTGCTGAGATTAATCCTCTTGTCCTGACAAAAGGAGGGGAATTTATTGCCCTCGATGCCAAGATGAATTTCGATGATAATGGTCTCTTTCGACATAAAGAGATTGCTGCATTCAGGGATCTCAATGAAGAAGCACCTCTTGAGGTGGAAGCCTCCAAGTATAATTTGAATTACATCAAATTGGATGGAAATGTCGGTTGCATGGTGAATGGAGCAGGCCTTGCCATGGCTACGATGGACATTATTAAAGTAGTGGGAGCGGAACCGGCTAATTTTCTTGATGTGGGAGGTGGCGCCACAGTTGAAATGGTGAAAAATGGGTTCAAGATCCTCATGTCCGACCCTGGGGTGAAGGTGGTGTTCATCAATATTTTTGGAGGAATTCTCCGGTGCGATACCCTGGCAAAGGGCGTGACAGAGGCCGTTCGAGAGGTGAAGGTCAATGTTCCGATCGTGGTGAGATTGGAAGGAACAAATGTGGAAGAGGGCAGAAGGATATTAAAAGAGTCAGGTCTCAATTTCACTGTCGTCATTGGAATGAAGGATGGCGCCGAAAAAGTAGTAGAAGCATTAAAAGCAAAAGGTTAAGGGTGAGGTTAAGGTTAAGATCAAGATTAAACCCCTCGTGCTTTTAATCTCAACCTAAACCTTAGTCTAAACCTAAGTTTCTAATTCGGGAGGTTTTATGAGTATACTTGTTGATGAAAAGACGAAGGTGGTGGTCCAAGGGATCACAGGAAATGAAGGGATATTTCATAGTCAGCAGATGGTAGAGTATGGAACAAAGGTAGTGGCGGGTGTGACCCCGGGCAAAGGCGGACAGAAAATTGATGGGATCCCAGTGTTTAATACTGTATCGGAGGCGGTTAAAAATACCCATGCCAATGCCTCTGCAATCTTTGTTCCACCTGCTTTCGCAGCGGATGCCATCCTGGAAGCAGCAGATGCGGGCATTTCCATCATTGTCTGTCTGACCGAGGGGATTCCAACTCTGGATATGGTGATGGTGCGAGAATATCTCAAGGGAAAAGAGTCAGGATTGATTGGTCCAAATACACCTGGAATTATTTCCCCGGGCAAAAGTAAAATCGGTGTCATGGCAGGTTATATTCATAAGCCGGGAACGGTTGGAATCATTTCTCGAAGCGGGACACTCACCTATGAAGTTGTAGATCAGTTGACTAAGAAGGGGATCGGACAATCGACCTGTGTGGGTATTGGAGGAGATCAAATCATAGGGCTGAACTTTGTTGACCTCCTGGCAATGTTTGAAAAAGATCCTGGGACAGAAGCAGTGATCATGATCGGCGAAATTGGCGGGACGGCAGAAGAGGAGGCAGCCCGATTTATTGAAAAGAGAATGAGCAAACCAGTGTTAGCCTTCATCGCCGGGTTAACTGCTCCTCCTGGGAGGAGGATGGGGCACGCCGGTGCGATTATTTCAGGAGGAAAAGGGACAGCCAAAGAGAAAATGGAGGCGTTGGGGAAGGCAGGCGTAAGGGTGGTTAGAAACCCGGCATTGGTTGGGGAAGAGATGGAAGCATTGTTTAAGAGGAAGGGATCTTAAATAGTCTGTTGAGTTAATAGGGTTCTTTGGGTTTATTGAGTTCGATTTCAAAAAACCCAACGGACGCAATGAACACAAATAACCCAATGGACTCAATGAACCCGATAAACTCAATAAACTCAAGAAATTATAGAAAGACGTTTATCTTTTTATTGATTTATGTTAGTATAACTATCAAGTCTCAATAAGAAAGGTTTATTATATGTTGATTGAATTGAAAGATAGATTAAAAGAATTGAGAGGCCGGTTGGAATCCCTTCGAGGTCATCTTTGACACCGAAGCTAAAGGGAAAAGATTGGATGAGATTGGAAAAATGATGGCAAAACCTGATTTTTGGGAAGGGGGTGAGGCTGCGCAGAAGATTTTGAAGGAACGAACCTCTCTTTTAGAGAGTCTATCGCCTTGGCAGGAAGAACAGAAGGCGTTGGAGGAGATGGAGATCCTCCTCCAATTGGTTGAAGAGCAAGGGGATGAGAAGGAAGCGCAAGAGTTGTTAGAGAGGGTGCGAAGAAGTGAGGAGGCCATTGACCAGATAGAGTTTAGGAGAATGCTGGGAGGGGAGCGCGACCCGAGCAATGCAATCGTCAGCATCAATGCAGGAGCTGGGGGGACAGAGGCTCAAGATTGGGTGGGAATGCTTCTTAGGATGTATCTCAGATGGGCAGAAAAAAAGAAATTTGAGACAAAAATTATTGATATTCTCATGGGTGAAGAGGCTGGTTTAAAAAATGTTACTTTTATGGTCAATGGCTGTTACGCCTATGGATATTTAAAAGCAGAAAGTGGAATCCATCGACTGGTTCGAATATCCCCTTTCGATGCAGGGGCAAGAAGGCATACTTCCTTCGCTTCGGTTTTTGTCATTCCTGAAGTCTCCGATGATATTGTGGTTGCGATCGACGAAAAAGATTTAAGAGTGGATACCTTTCGGTCCAGTGGGGCAGGAGGGCAGCATGTCAATAAGACCGATTCGGCAGTCCGAATCACTCACCTTCCCACAGGCATTGTCGTTCAATGTCAGAACGAACGATCCCAACATAAAAATAAAGCAACCGCCCTGAAGATATTAAGGGCACGCCTTTATGAGAAGGAGATGAAGGAAAAGGGAGAAAAGCTGCAAGAACTTCACAACTCAAAAAAGGAGATTGCTTGGGGGAGCCAGATTCGTTCTTATATTATGCACCCCTACAAAATGGTCAAAGATCATCGTAGCAATAAGGTGATTCATCAAGTCGATCGGGTAATGGACGGGGAAATCGATGAACTGATAAGAGCGTACTTGCTTATGGCAGCTTAAATAAAGATCATTGAAAAATTAGCATTTCAAAATTAGCAATTAGCAACAAAAAGAAGATAATTTTTAACTCATTGTTAATTGACCATTGCTAATTTTGCGATTTTCAATGATGTATTCCATTAGGGTTGACTTTTTATGGCTGGAGAAATAACATTAGAAAAACAAACGGAGATGGCTTCAGAAGAAGAACAGGGATTGCTTGGAAATCTGGAGGAGAAGATCCATCATCTCTTAATAAAATTTCATGAGCTGAAGAAGGAGAGAGACAATTTAGCCGTTGCCCTGGAGGAAGAGAGAGAGAAGGCAATCCAATTGGAGAAAAAATTGAAGCTCCTCTCCCAGGATAGAGAAAAGGTGAAGACACGGATTGATCAACTTCTTCACCGTTTTAAAAGCATCGATACCTAATCTGCCTCAGGAAGTTGTTTAGAAGGTTGAGAAGAAATGGGGAAAGAGCGATTGGTTGAGATCAAGGTATTTGGCCAAACCTATACAGTCAAAACCGATGCAGGAGAAGATTACATACAGGAAGTGGCCAAATATGTCAATGAGAAAATGGACGAAGTTTTAAAAAAGACAAAGAGCGTTTCGACATTAAACGTTGCGATTTTAACGGCTCTTAATATTGCAGATGATCTTTTAAAGGAAAGAGAAAAGAGAATCGCTCTGCTCCAAGAGGTCGAAGCAAAATCGAAAGATTTGGTTGAAAAGATTGATATCAAAATAGGGGGAATGGAGTTCGAGAAACCCCCTATCACTGGTTGATGTTCCCCTGCGGTGTTCAGGGTGGCCGGAGGATTTTTCATGAACAACCTTAAAGAGGGAACCCTTTTCGAACGGTTGCTTTAGATCACTGGCTATGGGACATCGAGCAGGGGATTTGAGATCAACACCGTCGTCAGAAGATGGAAGGTGTGGTGGAATAGAGGGAAGAAAGGGATTTCATCGATCCTGATATGAGAAGAGAATGGGTTCGATACCTATGATCGTTTGGAAATTGATCGGAATCCTACAGAAATTTCCAAGGATATGGAGTCGATTGGGAGAATGGTTGAGAGTCTCCAACGAATGGGATGATCTACCGCTCTATCGTTCTGCTCTTGAAGATAGTCTCATGATGGAGAAAAAGAGAAACACCATCGACTCTTCCTTTCAAGGGAAAGTAGGGTTTCGTAATATAATGAAGGTCAATTGGAAATCACCATTGGGGTCCCCCTCCTTTTTTCTTCCCTGTCAGGTTCCGTTGGACCTGTCTCTTTCTCTATCCCATCTCAGATCTCTTTCTTTTCTAAATTGATGATTCTATCTTTTTGGTTTGATTTGTGTTGATCACTCGTGGCAGTGAATTGCGTTATGAATCACGTTAGCAATTCTCGGTGAAAGTACAGCGAGATTCTTCAGTCGCTAGGGCTCCTTCAGAATGACATTACGAAAGTCCCCAGTTGTCATTCT
>PEUO01000063.1 GCA_002780715.1 Deltaproteobacteria bacterium CG03_land_8_20_14_0_80_45_14 | reverse complement strand
TGTTGGGTTTCGGTTTCATGGGGAAACACCTTCAGAATAGGGATAAACGTTCATTTACCACTTAAGGGATTCAGTTTTTGGAGGATGGATTGATCTTCCTGGATGATTTCCTTGATGACTTCCTTCACGCTTTTTATTTCGTGGATCAATCCCTGCGGTTCTCAGGAAGTAATTTTTTCCTTACAGTCTCTAATACTTCCTGAGCTTCTGCAACGGTTCGTTCAATGACTTCTTTGCAAGTCGGTATATCTTTTATCAAACCAATGGCCTGGCTCATGGGCAAAACTCCAGTTTCTAAATCGCCATTATCAATAGCCACTTGCAACCCTTTGAGACTAAGCGCCTGGCGAGCAAGGTCCTGAACACCCCGCTGTTTGAGACCCCCCAAGAAAAGCTTAAAAAAGGGAACATCGATCATGCTCTTGATGCGCATGGCACTGGAGAGCGCTTGAAGGAGTGACGGTCTCCCCTTTGCCATCTTTATCGCTGCTGGATTCTTGAGCCATCTTCCAGGCAAACCATCAATCTTATCAGAACAAATGGTATCATCCACCGTTGCTTTCAGAGAAAGCTCTTTTGCTTTTTCGTGCATTCCGCATTCCTGGGTCAACATGAACCGGGTGCCCATGGAAATTCCATCAGCCCCCAAGACCAAAGCAGCCGCCAATCCCCTCCCGTCGCACAAACCACCGGCCGCAATGATTGGAAGTTTTGTTTGACGGGCGATCAGGGGGATCAATACCAATGTGCCCGTATCTGCTCCATGGGCGGCTGCCTCGTGACCCGTCACCACCAGAGCATCTGCTCCATCGCTCTCTGCGCGACGAGCATGTTTCTCTATGGCCACCGTTGCTAGAACCTTACCCCCGTATTCATGAGCTGCCTTGATGATCCAATCCCCTTTCCCCAATGCAAAATTTAGAATCGGGACTTTTTCTTCAAGGGCTACCTCCACATTTTCTCTCGCATTGGGCATTATCAGGGTGGCATTTACCCCGAAGGGCTTATCCGTGAGAGATTTCACCTGTTTGATAACATCTTTCATCTGATCCGGAGTATAGGTGACGGAATTCAACATACCAATACCCCCGGCATTCGAAACTGCGGCTACGAGTTTTGGTAAACTGACGAAGGCCATTCCTGCAAGCATGATGGGATACTTGATTCCCAAAAGCTCAGTCATTCTCGTTTTCATCATATTCTCCCCTTATGTTGAAAGTAGAAAGGTGAAGGTTGACAGTGGAGATTATCCCAGATTTGGAATGATTTTGCAATTTTAACTCTGATTCTCCTATCAAATCTTAGAGATTGGGGGATGGGGGATATCTGGATGATTGGGAGGCTAAGATTGAAAATTTAGATCGAACTGATGGTCTGGAAATCTTGTCAAGGAGGAAGGCTTGGACTGACCAAATGGCGATGGCCTCAGCGGGGTTTTCTTTAAATATCATGTATCAATTTGATGGGAATCGGCTTCTTCCCATTCATCCCCGCAAATAATTCTTGTAGTTTAATGTCGAATATGATACCTATTCTCAAATCCAAATCTTTAGTGGTTTCGAAAAGGAGGTGGGGAAGTGGCGTCCTATAAAGTGATTTTTTTAGGTCTATCGGTAATCGGACCCGAAGAGGAGACTCGTTTGCTCGGAGGCCTTCAGAAAAAATTTAATCTTACTCCTGAAAAGGCTGAAAGCTTGCTCCAGAGAGTTCCCATTGTGGTGAAAAAAGGTGTTTCGAAAGAGGAAGCGGAGAAGTATGTGAAAGCCTTTCAAGAAATTGGGGGAAGAGTCAAGGTGGAGGAGGAGCCGATCCCCAATCTGGAAATTACTCAGGAGTACGAACCTAAACCTAAATCTGAACCGGGACCTGAACCTAAACCTGGCCCCAGGCCCGAGCCAAAGTCTACTTTTACTTATAGACCTGAGCCTGAAAGGAAGCCTTATGCAGGGGCAATGGTCACTTGTCCCCAATGTGGATTTGAGCAGCCCGAAGCCGATGAGTGCATTAAATGCGGCATCATCATTTCTAAATATGTCCAATTTCAGGAGATGGCCCATTCGGTGGAAGGGCAGGTCCGAGAAGTTTCAAAAGAAGAGTATCCCCCGTGGGAGAGTGGGGAAGGGTTTATTGGGGCCTTTTTCCAAACCATACGGGAATCACTCTTCTCTCCCACCCGATTCTTTAAGAAAATTTCTTTCGGTGAGGGATACTGGGCTCCCCTGATCTATGGGTTGATCACCGGAATCATTGGAAATGGTTGTGCCATCTTCTGGTTTTGGCTACTCATGGCGCAATTCATCCCAATGGACAGGCTCCCTTTTCAATACAGTATTTCCATTCTCCAAATTATTCTTCCCTTGCCGTTCCAGCAAGCCATCGCCATTTTCATTGGAAGCGCCATCATCCACCTCTGCCTTATGATTGTAAGAGGCAATAATAATGGGTATAAAACAACCTTCCGTGCCATTTCTTATTCTTACAGTGGATATCTTTTTGGGATCATCCCATTTATTGGACTTATCATCGGAAACATTTATGTTTTTATCCTGACCATCATTGGAGTCAGAGAGGGTCATGAGATCTCCACTGGGAAAGCAGTTTTAGCAGTTCTCCTCCCTGCTATTGTGATCTTTGGACTCATTTTGATTGCTATTCTTGTCGTGACCATGTTCATTGGGTCAATGGGGTTCTTCGGTGGAGTTAAAGTGTAAATTTGGATGAGTCATGTTTTTTTTAATAAAAGGGGTCATTGAGCGCCCCTTTTTTTATTTACAGGAGATATATTCAAATTGGGGAATTTTTGATTGTAAATCGGGATTGGGGACAGAGATACACAATGGGCAAAAAGAGAATAAAACCATATAAAGCGAAGAAGGTTGATCGTAAGGAGAGACTTTCAGGGATCTCCGTACAGCAGTTGTTGGAATTGATGAAGGAAGAGGATCGGCCTCTCCTCTTGAGAGAGATTCTCCGTCGTTTAGGTCTTGAAAAAGAGCAGAGGCAGAAGGCGAGAGAATACCTTAGAGATTTGGTGGATGAGGGAAAGGTTGTTCGGATTCGAGGAAACCGTTACGGCCTTCCCTCGAAGATGAATCTGATCGTGGGCAGGGTCAAAGCGCATCCTGATGGATATGGATTTGTCATTCCTGAAACAGAAGGAGAAGAAGATATTTTCATCAGCTCCAGAAATCTCAAAGAAGCGATGCATGGAGATCGCGTCGTTGCAAGAATAGAATCAATCCGGAAAAAGGGAAAAGAGGGCAGTGTCATCCGGATTCTGGAAAGAAAGACGCGTAAAGTCGTTGGCAAGTTTATGAGAGCCAAAAATTATTCCTACATCATTCCGGAGGACGAGCGAATCCTCCAGGAAGTTTTTATCCCGGAAGGGGAAACAAAGAAGGCAAGGCCCAATCAAATTGTAGTGGCAGAGATTACCCAGTATCCGACGGAGAGGGCGAGGCCAGAAGGGAGAATCACTCACATTTTGGGATATCCTGATGATCCGGAGGTTGAACCTCAGATCATCATTCACAAATACGACCTCCCCTATCGATTTACATCCGCTGCCTTGAAAGAGGCACAAAATCTTCCTCCTGCATCTTCTTCTCATGAAACCAAGGGTCGAATTGACCTGAGAGGAATTCCGACCTTCACGATCGATGGAGAAAATGCGAGAGATTTCGATGATGCCGTCTCCATTGAAAGGGAAAGAGATGGAGGGGTGAAACTCTACGTTTCCATCTCCGATGTCAGTCACTATGTCAGGGAAGAGACGACTCTGGACAACGAAGCTTATCTCCGGGGCACCAGCGTCTATTTTCCGGACCGCGCGATTCCTATGTTTCCGACAGAACTTTCCAATGAGATCTGTTGTCTCCATCCCAGAGTGGATCGGCTGACCCTCACGGCGGAGTTAAGATATGACGAAAATGGAGAGAGAAGGGGCGTTCAATTCTATCCCAGTGTGATTCGAAGCAATGAGAGGCTGACCTACACCCTGGTCAGAAAAATCTTGGTGGACGGAGATTCGGAGTTAAAAAGGAAATTTAAACATCTCCTCCCGTCCTTAGAACTTATGGCCGATCTCTGTCAGAAACTTCGCCGAAGAAGAACGGAAAGAGGAGCCATTGATTTTGACCTACCGGAACCCGAGGTCATCCTCAATCTCCAAGGGGAGGCGGAGGACATCATTCGGGCGGAGAGAAACCTGGCTCATCAGATCATTGAAGAATTTATGATCGCTGCCAACGAGGCCGTTGCCCATTTTATGGAAGAGAAAGGGTTTCCATTCATTTATCGAATCCATGAACCTCCGAAAAAAGAAGCGATTGATGAGTTTAGGAGGTTTATCTCCCATTTGGGATATAAGATGAAAAAGGACTCCGACCATTCTCCAAAGGAATTTCAGAGAGTCCTTTCTGATATCAGGGGAAGGCCTGAAGAAAGGGTGGTAAACCAAATTCTTCTTCGATCGATGAAGTGGGCCAAATATTCGGCCAAAAACTTAGGACACTTTGGCCTCGCTTCAGATGGCTACACCCATTTTACTTCTCCCATCAGAAGGTATCCTGATCTGATCGTCCACCGGCTTTTAAAAAGGGTTCTTTCTGAGAAGGATGTCAAAATCCCGGAGGAGGTTTTGGCCAATAAGGCAGAGTATCTCTCCGAGAGGGAGAGGGTGGCGATGGAGGCTGAAAGGGAGATTCTGAACCGATACAGAGTTCGCTTCATGAAGGATAAGACCGGTGAGGAATTTGAAGGGATCATCAGTGGCGTAGCGGCTTTTGGTTTCTTTGTAGAGCTGAAAGATATTTTTGTAGATGGTTTGGTGAGGATGACGAGCCTTCATGACGATTATTATCAGTATCATGAAAAAAGATATTGTCTTGTTGGGGAGAGGACTCACAAGACCTTCAGAATTGGCGATGAAGTCAGGGTGAGAGTGGACCGGGTGGATGTGGAGAGACGGCATATTGATTTTGGACTGATCCAAAAAAAATAGATAGGGAGATCGGGAGATAGGGTGATAGGGTGGAAAGAAAGACAAGGAGATAAGGTGATTGGCAGATGGGGAGAAAAGAAAGATCGGGTAATGGGGAGGTGGGGTGAATAGAAAGACGATGGGGAACGACGAAACGGTTTGACAACAGCAATTCTCGGTGAAA
>PEUO01000031.1:5179-8468 GCA_002780715.1 Deltaproteobacteria bacterium CG03_land_8_20_14_0_80_45_14 | reverse complement strand
TTAGTGACAGGCAATCTTCGGTCTTTTCCTAAGGCTCGGTGGGTGATCTTTATGCCGGGAGGACTTTGTCTTCGTTTATATTCATTCCGGTCAACCATATTAATCACTTCTTTAATCATATTTTCCTTGAATCCCATCTTGGTAATATCTCTAACCTCTTTGTCCTCCTCAACATAGGCCTGAAGAATAGGGTCGAGGACAGGGTAGGGGGGAAGGGAATCCTCATCCTTTTGGTTTGGCCTCAATTCCGCAGAAGGGGGTTTGATAAAAATATTTTTTGGGATAATGGCCTTTCCTTCTTTTTTATTTCTGAGTTCCGTCAATTCATAAACCAAAGTCTTTGGGACATCTTTCAAGACAGCATACCCTCCCGCCATATCTCCATAGAGCGTGCAATACCCCACGCTCATCTCACTTTTATTTCCGGTAGTTAGAACAAGCCACCCGAATTTATTGGAGAGGGCCATGAGGATGTTCCCCCGAATGCGAGCCTGAATATTTTCTTCAGTGACATTAGGCTTCAACCCTCTGAAGGATGAAGAAAGGGTCTTTAGATAAGCCCGAAATATCTCTGTGATTGGAATCTTCAGGAGACGAATACCAAGGTTTTTGGCTAGAAGTTCGGTATCCTCGATGGACCCCTTAGAGGAATATTGAGAGGGCATGGCCACTCCTATCACTCCTTTCTTCCCCAGGGCATCTACAGCGACAGCAGCGGTCAGAGCGGAATCAATGCCTCCGCTCAGACCGATCAGGACCTGCTTAAATCCATTTTTTCGAATGTAGTCTCCTGTTCCAAGAACCAAGGCAGTATAAATCTCACTGAGGCGATCTAATGGCTTCGAATCCCTTTTTGGAATTGAAGGTTTTTTTCTAATTGAATGGGTTTGATTTGTAAGCTCAATTTTCCTCAACCCCTTTTCCTCTTCAGAGAATCTCTCTCTCCTGATTCGGGGATCGTGAAGCCGCATTCGAAAGACCGCTTCCATATCGAGGTCTGATAGGATCAAATCTTCTTCAAATTGTCTTCCTCGAACCATCAACTCCCCTCTTTGGTCGAAGATGAGGCTTCCTCCGTCGAAAACCAATTCATCCTGGCCTCCCACAAGATTGCAGTAGGCAACGATCGCCGCGTTATCCGAAGCCCTGGTCGAGATCATTTTCTCCCGGAAAGCACATTTTCCAGCATGGTAAGGTGAGGAAGAGATGTTGACGATCAGTTCTGCTCCTCCATATAAGGTTTGAGTGCGGATGGGATCTCCAGGATACCAGAGGTCTTCACAGATACTCAGACCAATGGGAGTAGATTTGAGGGTAAATATAAAATTTTCTTTTCCTCTTTGGAAATATCGATCCTCGTCAAAGACGCCGTAATTCGGGAGATAGATTTTGGAGTAGACATCGATCAACTTTCCATCGTGAAGGAGAGCTGCAGAATTGAAAATATCCCCATCCTTATTTACAAAACCGACGACAACAGTGATAGATGAAGTAGCTTTGGCGATTGTTTTAACGGCTTTTAAATTGGCCTCGATGAACTTCGGCATGAGCAAAAGGTCTTCAGGAGGATAACCCGTGACAGCCATCTCCGGGAAGGCCAGCAGGTCTGCCCCCATCCTCTTTCCTTTTGCAATGTAGCCCAAAATCTTTCTTGTATTTCCTTCGATGTCACCAACGATCGTGTTGATCTGGCAAAGGCCAATTCTAAGTGTCCGCATGCTTCACCCCTTAAGAACGCATAGCGCAGAGCGCAAAGCGCATAGTGTAAAATTCATAATTCATAACTCTAAACTCATACCTCTAAACTCTTAACTTTCATTTTCCGAAACCAGTACCTCTTTTTTAATGTTATATCTTTCCATTTTACCACGGAGGGTGCTTCGATGGATCCCCAGTAGCATGGCGGCCTTGAGCTGATTCCCCTTTGTTTTTTGAAGGGCGCGAAGGATCAGGCCTCTTTCCATTCTGGAAATCATGTCCAGATCTTTTGAGGTCGCAGGGGCTTTTGAGAGTTCTTCGAAGAGGGCGTCAAGGAGATCCTCAACATTCTTCTTGCTCAATTCCTCTTCCGCTTCTCGTTTTTCCCACCCTTTTTCGAAGAGGAGTTGATCCTCAAGAATCCATTCCCCTTGGCAAAGCACCATCGCCCTTTTGAGAACATTCTCCAGTTGACGTACATTTCCTGGCCACCCATAAGAAGTAATTTTCTCCATGGCTGAAGGAATAATTCCGACAATCCCCTTCTTCATTTCCCGGTTGAATTTTTTTAAAAAATAGGAGACCAGTTCAGGAGTGTCTTCTTTCCTCTCTCTCAGGGGTGGGATCGTGATGGAGACTACATTGAGTCGGTAATAGAGGTCTTCCCTAAATTTCCTGCTCGAAATGGCTTCCTCTAAATCTTTATTCGTAGCAACGATAAACCGGATGTTTACCTTGATCGTTTCCATTCCACCCAGCCTTTCAAAGCTCTTTTCCTGAAGGACCCTCAATAGTTTGGCTTGGGTGGAAAGAGACATATCACCGATCTCATCGAGGAAGATCGTTCCTCCCTGACACTGTTCCAGTTTTCCAATGCGGCGGGACGAGGCGCCGGTGAAGGATCCTTTCTCATGACCGAAGAGTTCGCTTTCAAGAAGGGTATCCGGAATGGCTGCACAATTGACTGGAAGGAAAGGTTGGTTCGCACGGAGACTATGATGATAGATCGCCCGGGCGATCAATTCTTTACCTGTTCCACTTTCCCCTCTGAGGAGCATGGTGACATCGCTCGGGGCGACCTGGCCAATCATTTTATAGATCTCTTGCATCTTGGGAGAAGATCCAACAATCCGTTCCTCCTCACCCTCTGGAGCTGCAAGGGGAGCATAGGTGACCTCCTCTTTCATCATTTTTCTTAATGCGAGGGCCTTTTCAACCAGCCCATTCATCTGAGGGATGGGAAAGGGTTTTAAGATATAGTCGAAAGCTCCATACTTCATGGCTTCGATAGCGGTATCAGTGGTCCCGTAGGCGGTCATAATGATCACCAAGGATTTTGGATCGATCGATTTAATCTCCTTTAGTACATCAATTCCGTTTCGGCCTGGCATCTTGATATCCATGATGATAAGGTCGGGAGAATTTTCCTTGACTCGATCCAATGCCTCTTCCCCATTTTGGGCAGTGAGGATGGAATATTTTTCCTCCATCATCCGTTTCAAAGAATATCGAATAGATTTGTCATCATCAACAATCAGAATGGTCTCCATGTTACCTCTTGTAAAATACGATGAACGTTAAACGATAAACG
>PEUO01000031.1:0-5115 GCA_002780715.1 Deltaproteobacteria bacterium CG03_land_8_20_14_0_80_45_14 | reverse complement strand
GGCGAAGGGCTCAGAATGACAACTGGGGACTTTCGTAATGTCATTCTGAAGGAGCCCTAGCGACTGAAGAATCTCGCTGTATTTTCTCCGAGAATTGCTGAGTCCATTGTTCATCGTTCATTGTGGATAGGGAGCCAGACAGTAAAGAGAGTTCCTTCCCCGGGCGTGCTTTCCACCTCAATCTTCCCATGGTGCTGATCAATGATCCGATGGGTGATGGAAAGGCCAAGGCCAACCCCTCCTTCTTTTGTGGAGAAGAAAGGATCGAAGAGTTTATTCATATCCTCACTGGAAATACCTATTCCAGAGTCCTGAATGGATAATTGTATCCATTGACCATCTTCTGAATTCTGCCCCCTCAATGCCAAGTTGCCGCCCTTTGGCATCGCTTGAACGGCATTTAATAAGAGGTTGAGGGCCACCTGTTTCATCTGTTCCCGGTCCATGAGGATGATGGGCAAGGATTGGAACTCCCTTTTAACACCAATACGCTGCTTCTCTATTCGAGGCCTGATCAATTGTAGCGTTTCTTCGAAAATGGAGGCCACATCCGTTCTTTCTAAAAGGGGGGGCGCTGGTTTGGCGAAACGAAGGAATCGATCCAGGATTTCATTGATCCGGTTAATCTCTTCTTCAATGACTTTGAGATCCTCTCGATGAGAGTCTCCGGATGGAATATTTTCCGTCAAGGAATGGATCAAAATGTTGATACTGGTCAAGGGATTGCGAATCTCATGGGCGATGCCTGCGGCCAATTGGCCAAGGGCTGCTAATTTTTCGGACCGAATCAATCGGGCTTCCGTTTTTTTGAGATCAGCAGTTGTTTTTTGGATCTTCTCTTCCATCTGTTGACTGAAGGTTTTGAGTTCCTGATACATGAAGGCATTGTGGATGGCCAGACCGGCCTGTTGTGCAAAAACCATCACCGAGTCAAGAGCCTCCTTCGTGATGTTTTTATTGGGCTCAACGAAGTCTGCGGCAATCGCCCCCAAAGCCTTTTCCTTGGCAAGAAGAGGAATCACCACCAGGGAGTGGAGGTTGAGTTTCTCTTTCAGGACGGGATTGATCCTCGGGTCTTTACTTACATCCGGGATGATGAAGGGTTGCTTTTCGTAAATCGATCGGGCCACGACACTATCCTCCGGATCTAAACGAAGCGTAATCCCTTTAATCCTTTCCTCATCAATCCCCACCGCCATTTTACATTCTAAGAGGTTTATCCTTTCATTGACCAGATAGAGACGGGCGCGGTCAAACCCGATATTCTTTGTCACCCCTTCTAAAACCAGTCTGAGAATCTCATCAATATCGAGCGTCTCCATCAGGCCGGAATTTTCAATGCAGATCGCTGCCTGATTGGCAACCGTGGTAAGCATTTCCTCTTCATTCTTCGAAAAGGGGTGAGGGTAGGAAGTATAACAGTTGATCACTCCAATGACCCTGCCCTTAATACACATGGGGACGCTGAGCATGGAAACCAGGTCTTCCTTTTTGGCCAACTCTTTTTCTTTATAAAGGGGTTCTTTGAGGACATTGAGAATAGCCATGGGTTGATTATGAAGGGCCACATGGCCGACCACGCCTTCTCCCATGGCGAGACTCCGCTCCTTCAGATATTCTTCGCTGATGCTTTGGGTGGCCTTCAATTTCAACTTTTGTTCCTTCGCATCGAGAATCCATAAAGAACAGATCTTTGAGTCCATTAAATTAGCCGTGACCGTCACGATCAGCCGCAGGACATCTTCAAGATAGAGACCAGAAGCAATGGCCTTACTGATCTCCAGCAGGGCATTGATCTCCTTAGCGTCGATATGTTTTCTCTGTTCAGACAAAACCACCCTCCTTATTTTTTCTATCATAAACGAAAACCGCTATTTTGTATAGGGGCAATTCATGAATTGCCCCTACAGATAAATAAAAAAGGGGATACCGAGCATCCCCGATATCCCCTTTTGATCAACCATTCAACTCAGCCGAGAATCTTATCCACTTCCTCTCGATCAGCATCCATCACATAGGGAATCCCGGATGCTTCGGCAGCCTTGCGAGTCAGGGCACAGAGATCATTCCTCGAAATATATTTTAAGGCAAATTTTCTCGCTCCGGCCATTAACTGCTGAAGCCCTGCATTCAGCCGATCAAAATAGGTGACCATGCCAATCGTCCCGGTTGGAATGCGTTCAAAATCCTTCCCATATTTATCCTTTAGCTTAGCCGCCAAAACGAAGATATGCTCCACATCGGTCCCGAACTTGGAAACATCCGCAGGAACCTTTCCTTTTTTGACCATCTCGCCAATCGTGTTTCCCACCATGGCAGCGGTCATCGAAGCCCGGCCCAAACAGATGCCTTTAATATAAGGAGCGGCCAAGGCAATTGCTTTAAAAATATGGTCTTCCAGAGCAAGACCTCCAGCCATGGCACAAGCAGGGATAAATTTCCCTTTTTGGTCTAACCGTTTCAGGTATTGGTAAAGGAGGCTTTCAAGGTAGACCGTGGGGACTCCCCATTCGTTCATCATTCGCCAGGGGCTCATCCCTGTTCCCCCTCCAGCGCCATCCACAGTGAGAAGGTCAATCTTAGCATCCGAGGCGTATTTGACGGCTCGGGCCAGATCTGCGGGCCGATAAGCTCCGGTTTTAAGGGAAACATATTTGGCTCCAACCTTTTTCAGACGTTCCACTTCTTTATGAAAACCTTCCTCATCCACCATGCCCAGCCTGGAATGGCGCTCAAATTCCTTAAAATCTCCCTGTTTGAAGGCCTCCTGAATCACATGGTCTTCAGGGTCGGGGAGAACGATATAACCCCGACTCTTTAGTTGTAGCGCTCTCTCCAAGGTCGGGAGCTTGACTTCGCCACCAATGTCTTTAGCTCCCTGTCCCCATTTCGGTTCGATGATCTGAACGCCCAATTTTTCTACCGCATATTCAGGAACGCCGAGTCGCCCATCTTCTACATTATATTGAACGATAATTCCACCATACCCGTCATACCATTGTTGAAATGTTTTTACACGGCGTTCCATCTCCGGAGACCTGACCACATGGCTGTTTTTAATTTCAGCATTGGGGTCCATACCGCAGACATTTTCACCTACAACAACCAGGGTTCCAGAGATGGCTGCTGCAATCGCCATTGCTTCCCAATGGATACGTGCGATTTCGGTTGAACCTAAAGCGCCTGTAAAATAGGGGACTTTTAATTTAATCTTTTCTTTCGATCCAACCTCTGTAGAGATATCTACAGATGGGAAAGTTGCACGGTCTGAATCGGCTGGGATGCCGACTGCACCCACGCAGGTTCCCTGAATATTAAAATGGGAAAAATCGATGGGGTAATCTTTTTCAGCTCCTGCTGTCACCTTGGAAAAAGGCTGGGGGTAGAGAATTTCCCTTCCTCTCAAAGCGGAGCGGCCCACTTCGCAAGGGCCAGGGCAACCGTCGAGGCAAGTGACGCAGATCCCTGACCCTGGGGCAGGCTCGACTCGGTTTCGAGTAAATGTGGCCGGACTTCGATTAGGTTTGGTGAATGTCATTCTTCTCCTCCTTTTTAAGATGATTAAAAAAAAGGCGCCAAATTTCTTCGACGCCTTTGTCGTATAAAATAAAAAAAGGGCGTCACACTTCTTCGACGCCCTTGTCTTCAATACCTCTTTGTATTGATTAGCGGATTATATAAAATAAAAGAATATTTTTGTCAAGAAAATTTTAAGAGATTTCTGAAAAGGCCCCGAAATCTCTGATTACACGGATTATGACCGATTACACAGATATGAAATGCATTGAAAATAAAGAAAAATCTGTGTAATCATTTTTTGAAATCAGTGTAATCAAGAGAGCGTATCGCAGTTTTTCAGAGCTCTCTTTAAGAGGGGGTTATCCCCGCATTTTTTCTGTAAGGAGGATGGCTTCAGCAATTTCCCGTATCGTCTTCCGACTATCCATGCTCGCTTTGCGGATTCTTTTGAAGGCTTCTTCTTCACTCAGGCCATGGTGCTTCATCAATATTCCTTTCGCCCTTTCCACTAATTTTCGGGTCTCCAATTCCTCCTGGATCACCTTAGTCTTCACCATCAACTCGGTATTCTCAATACAAACCGCTGCCTGGCTGGCGACGGCTGTGAGGACGGCTCTTTCCGTTTCATTGAATTCGTGGGGATAAGAGGTATAGCAATTGATCACCCCGATCACCTTATCCTTCAGAGTCAATGGGACACTGAGCATGGAGACCAAGCTTTCTTTTTTTGCCAATTCTTTCTCTTTATAACGGGGCTCTTTCAAGACATCGAGGATGGCTAACGGTTTGTTCTCCTGCGCTACATAACCCACTATGCCCTCTCCTAATTTTAGGGTCCTTTCCTTAAGGTATTCCTCACTCATAGTTTGGGTAGCGCGGATTTTGAGGACCTTTTCTTTTGCATCCAAGATCCAGAGGGAACAGATCTTTGAGTCCATCACATTGGCTGTTACGGTGACAATCAGCTTTAAGATATCGTCTAAGTATCGATCGGAGGAGATGGCCTGACTGACTTCCGAGAGGGCCTGGATCTGCTTTTTATAAGATGTCTTTTTATATAACAATAAGAAATACCTCTTTTCCTTTATGATGGTTCACACCGTTCCCCCCACCCTCGCCCTCCCCCCTGGAGACTGTGTCGTAATTAAGAAAAAGCCCAAACAGTCTC
Organism: Deltaproteobacteria bacterium CG03_land_8_20_14_0_80_45_14; assembly: GCA_002780715.1. Classification (GTDB taxonomy): domain Bacteria; phylum Desulfobacterota; class BSN033; order BSN033; family UBA1163; genus UBA1163. The sequence continues at coordinate 428 of PEUO01000031.1, read as the reverse complement.
AAAACGGAACAGACAGACGGGTGAGAAAACTTTAGAGCGGAAACCTCTGAACGGTGAACTTCAAAAGCCCCAATGCCATGAAAACATTGGATTTCAAGCACCATGGACACTTGCCCATTCCATTTAAGAACACCCCGCGTTCTAAAGCTTTAGAACCCGTTTGCCTGTCCCGTTCTCACCTTCCCCCCTTTGTGACACAGTCTCTTGAGGGGGAGGGCAGGGGTGGGGGGCAACTACGGGGTAAATTTACACAAAAGATCGAAGTTTGTCAACAGAAGCGCTTTCCCAACAGCAATTCTCGGTGAGTTCACAAACTATTGAGATTCTTCGCTTCGCTCAGAATGGCAACTGGGGACTTTCGTAATGTCATTCTGAAGAGCCTGTCCTGAGCGTAGTCGAAGGAAGCCCTAGCGACTGAAGAATCTCGC
>PEUO01000174.1:596-4990 GCA_002780715.1 Deltaproteobacteria bacterium CG03_land_8_20_14_0_80_45_14 | reverse complement strand
GGCGCAGGCGTCATCAGTGATGTCCTCGAATAAACCCCGTTAGAAAAGGGCCGTTTCGAACTCCACCTTCCATAAAAAATTGAGGTTTTTATAACAGCCCTACCATCAATGGGGGCTTTCTTACGGGGTAAAGGAAAGGGTTTTTGACATGACAACTCAGAAGATCAGAGTTTGTTTAAAATCGTATGACCATAAACTTCTGGACAAATCGACTACAGAGATCGTCGATACGGTTCGTCGAACAGGAGCCAGTGTGGCTGGGCCTATTCCTCTTCCAACAAGGATTAACAAATTTTGTGTGCTGAGATCCCCTCACGTGGATAAGAAATCGAGAGAGCAGTTCGAAATTCGAACCCACAAGCGGATTCTGGATATTTTAGAACCCACCCAACAAACTGTCGATGCATTGATGAAATTGGATCTTGCCGCCGGAATTGATGTAGAGATCAAATTATAATCCCCCCCTACCCCCCCCTTTAGTAAAGGGGGGAGGGGGATTGGGGACGGAAAACATGAAAAGGACCTTAGGAATCATCGCGAGAAAATTAGGGATGACTCAAGTCTTTCTCGAAGACGGCTCCGTTATACCGGTGACCGTTGTCGAAGCCGGCCCTTGCTCAGTGATTCAGAAGAAGACGAACGAAAAGGATGGCTACAACGCCCTTCAACTCGGTTTTCTTCCGAAGAACAATCAAAGGGTGAACAAACCACTCTCCGGACATTTTAAGAAAGCAGGAGCAGGAGTTTTTTATTATATAAAAGAATTCCGTGTAGAGGATTTAGGAGGGTATGAGTTAGGTCAGGAAGTAAATGTCAATCTCTTCAAACCCGGAGATGTTGTGGATGTCACTAGCCTCAGCAAGGGAAAAGGGTTTACTGGGGTGATGAAGCGCCATGGATTTCACGGTTCACCTGGATCTCATGGAACTCATGAATATTTTCGTCACGGGGGTTCTGTCGGTTCAGCCGCATTCCCTCACCACACCTTTAAAGGCATGAAGATGCCAGGGCAGCATGGGAATCGGAAGGTGACTCTTCAAAATATCAAAGTGATAGATATCAAAGAAGATCAGAACCTCCTCCTTCTCAAGGGAGGAATCCCAGGAAGCCCAACGGGATGGGTCCTCATTCGAAGTGCAACCAAGTCGGAATCGACTCGTACCGAGAGGAAAGGTTCTGCTGCCCCATCGGTTTAAGAAAGGGAATGGGATGACCACGTTAGCCGTCTATGACATTGGAAATCAAAAAGTGAGCGATATCGAATTGAATGACCGGATCTTCGATGCAAAGGTCAATCCTACACTTTTCTATGATGCCGTCCGAATGGATCTCGCTTCCCAAAGAAAGGGGACGGCCTCCACAAAAAACAGGACCCCTGTCCGAGGAGGGGGAGCAAAACCCTGGAGGCAAAAAGGGACAGGAAGGGCCCGAGCTGGATCCCGAAGATCTCCCCTCTGGAGAGGAGGAGGGACCATCTTCGGTCCCATGCCAAGAGACTATTCCTTCTCTCTTCCCAAAAAAGTAAAGAGAGCAGCCCTCAGGGCGGCTCTCAGCCTAAGGCGTCAGGAGGGAAAACTGATCCTTCTGAACGATTTTCCGGTGGAGGCATTTAAAACTCGTCAGGTTCTTGAAGTTCTGAGAAGATTTCAAGTTGAGGACGCCCTCATTGTAACGGATGGAAGGCGGCTTTATTTAGAGAGATCAACTCGAAATATCCCAGGAATTGAAGTCCTCCGTTACGAAGGCTTAAATGTCTACGATATTTTAAATCATGAACACCTGATATTACTCCGTCCAACGGTTGAGAAGATCGAAGGGGCACTTGTATCATGAAAGAAGCGCAGAAAATCATCCGAAGGCCTCTGATTACTGAAAAAAGCACCCGGCAGAAAGAGGAGAACCGTCAATACATTTTCGAAGTTCACCGGGATGCCAATAAGATTGAGATTCAGTCAGCTGTTGAACGCCTCTTTAAGGTAAACGTCCTCCAGGTAAGAACCTCCAATGTAATGGGCAAGATCAAACGCCTGGGAAGAAGATATGGTAAGAGACCTGATTGGAAAAAGGCGATCATCACCCTGAAAGAAGGGGATCGTATCGATTTCTTCGAAGGAGCCTAACCCCCTGCGCGGAAATGAGGCTCAGGAGAAATCCTAAATCCGAAGCACGAAATTCGAAACAATGTTCAAAATTCAAAATTTCAAATTAAGAAGTCCTTCCCGTTTTGAATTTAGAATTTCGGTTATTGGGATTTGTTTAGAAATTAGGATTTCGAATTTAGAATTTTAGGGGTTAAAAGATGGGGATTAAAAAGTTTCGACCAACCTCTCCTGGAAAGCGGTTTCAGACGATCTCCGAGTTTGGGGAGATTACCTCTATGACGCCCGAGAGGAGTCTTCTTCGTCCTTTAAAAAAGACAGGGGGAAGAAACTCTTATGGGAGAATCACTGCTTGGCATCGGGGAGGAGGTCACAAACGAAAATATCGAGTGATTGACTTCAAACGAGACAAAAGGGGGATCTCGGCGAAAGTGGCTTCGATCGAATACGATCCAAATCGATCTGCTCGGATTGCTTTGCTACATTACGCCGATGGGGAGAAACGATATATCCTCGCCCCTTCTCAACTGCAGGTTGGGGGGCAGGTGATCGCAAGCCCAACAGCGGATATTAAACCTGGCAATGCCCTGCCCCTTCGAAATATCCCGACGGGCACATTGATTCACAATATCGAGATGAAAGTGGGAAAGGGTGGTCAGATCATTCGGAGCGCAGGAGCCTCCGGCCAATTGATGGCGAAGGAAGGAAAATATGCCCATATCAAACTCCCCTCGGGCGAAGTCCGGCTGATCCTTCAAGATTGTTACGCCACCATTGGCCAGGTGAGCAACCTCGAACATGAAATTATCTCCTTGGGAAAAGCGGGTAAAAATCGCTGGTTGGGGTGGAGGCCTACGGTTCGCGGAGTGGCCATGAATCCCATTGACCATCCTTTAGGCGGCGGCGAGGGAAAGAGTTCAGGAGGCAGACATCCTTGTACGCCATGGGGAGTGCCGGAGAAGAAGACTCGAAAAAATAAAACGACCAATAAATATATTCTAAAGAGGAGAGATTGATGGCCCGTTCAATCAAAAAGGGGCCTTTTGTCGATTCCCATTTGATGAAAAAGGTGGAGGAGGCCCGAAGGACAAAGGAAGGAAAAGTGATCAAAACCTGGACGAGGCGATCCACGATTGTCCCTGAAATGGTAGGATTGACCTTTGCTGTCCATAACGGGAAAAAGTTTATCCCGGTCTTCGTGACAGAGGAAATGGTCGGACACAAGTTAGGGGAATTCTCCCCAACTCGAACCTTCCATGGTCATTCCGGGGACCGAAAGACTAAAATTAAAGGGAAGGCTGCTCCATAGCAGGTGAACGGCGAGATGGAAGTGCAAGCAAAATTAAGATTTGTTCGGGTTGCACCTAGGAAAGCCCAATTGGTGGCCGATCTGATCCGGGGCAAGGGGTCAGAAGAGGCGGTAAATATCCTGACCTTTACAAAGAAGGCGGCGGCCAAAATCATCATCAAATTATTAAAATCGGCTATTGCCAATGCCACCCAAAAGAAAAACATAGACATAGATCGCCTTTTCATAAAAAAGATTACTGTGGATCAGGGGCCGACGATGAAACGCTTCCAGCCCAGGGCCTTGGGCCGTGCCACCACGATCCGAAAGAGAACCAGCCATATCACCATCGTCTTGGACGAAGGATAAGGGAGGACAAGCCTTGGGACAGAAAGTACATCCAATAAGTTTTCGATTGGGAGTGATTAAATCTTGGGATTCCCGATGGTATGCTGAGAAGGATTATCCTCAACTTCTCATCGAAGATATTCGGATCCGTGACTATCTGAAGAAAAAACTTTACCATGCCGGAGTCTCCAAAATCGAGATTGAACGGGCTGCCAGCAAGGCCAAAAAGGCCAAGGTCACTATCCACACCGCCCGGCCCGGCATCATCATCGGGAAAAAGGGAGCAGAGGTGGAGAACCTGAAAAAGGAACTCCAAAAGATGACCAACAAAGAAATTTTTATCAATATCCAGGAGGTCAAGAGGGCAGAGATCGATGCCCAACTGGTGGCTGAGAATGTGGCCCTCCAGTTGGTAAGACGGGTTGGATTTCGAAGGGCGATGAAGAAGGCCGTGACTTCCGCACTCAAGCTGGGCGCGAAGGGGATCAGGATTGCTTGCGCAGGAAGATTGGGAGGGGCGGAAATGGCCCGTAGAGAATGGTACCGGGAGGGTCGAGTCCCCCTTCACACTCTCAGGGCGGATATTGATTTTGGCCTAGCAGAAGCTAAAACCACTTATGGGATTATTGGTGTGAAGGTTTGGATCTTCAAGGGGGAGG
>PEUO01000174.1:0-553 GCA_002780715.1 Deltaproteobacteria bacterium CG03_land_8_20_14_0_80_45_14 | reverse complement strand
GTTAAGGTCAAGGCTAAGTAAAGAGAATAGAGACGAGAGGGAAGAAGCAAGTCTCAGGGCTCAAGTACTTGTGGCTTTCTTTTAACTTTCCTGCTCGTCTTGCTGCCTTGCTTGCGCTCCTCTCCCCTATATCGCCGTTTTCTTGAAAACGAAAATCGCCCTTTTCTTTTCCCCGCTTACAGAATAATTATATATAAAGTCGGGGTTTTTTGTCTTTTTAATTTCTTCCAGGTTTTCCTCGTTCTGCCAGGCCGCGAAAAATCCGCCTTCCCGGACGGTCCCGAGACAAAGAGGAAGCACGTCCTCTATTTTGCCCATGGCCCTTTCGACGCAGACGTCGAATCCCGAGAGCTCCCGGTCGTTCTTTTCCAGCCGTTTGTTGACGATGGCCGCGTTGGAGAGCTTCAGCTTTTCCTTGATCCAGAGGAGGAAGGAATACTTCCGCTGCGCCGATTCCGCGAGCGTGAAATCCGTTCCGGGCAGGAGTATGGCCAGGATCGCTCCGGGAAAGCCCGCGCCCGTTCCCGCGTCCAGTATTTTCAGTTTTTCGGGG
>PEUO01000144.1 GCA_002780715.1 Deltaproteobacteria bacterium CG03_land_8_20_14_0_80_45_14 | reverse complement strand
CCACTGTCTATGTCGCAGTAGCCGATCCCTTTTCCAAAGCCCAGACCCTCTGGTTGCCTGAAGAGTGGACATTTCTTCTCTTCTTTCATTCCTTCCTCCTCTTTTGGACCCCAAAATATTCTTTTAGGAGATCGGGTTTTTCACAGAAGAAAATGTCTCCATCACAAGTCGTTTGGTCACCATCGAGATCGTAATACCCAATTCCACGACCCACGTGGAGGGTTTCACAACTTCGATAAAATGAACATTGTCTTTCGAGTGCCATCTAAACCACCCCCCTTCAAATGAGTTGCGCTGCCCTAAAAAGAAGGGCCCGTATCAACATAGACCACGGGCCCGCAAAATTCCTTTCCTGCCTACCGGCAGGCAGGTGCTTCGGCAACCCGGCTATCCCTAACATTCGGGACCCGTGGCTTTCCGTCCCACGATTACTCGTGGTTTGGCTTTATCGGCAATCTATCTTAAAACCTTTTTTCCTATCTAAACTAGATAGCAATTTTAGTGCCAAAAGAGATTGAATGTTTGAATTCTTTGATTTCTAAAGGTTTACTCGAAAGTTGAAATTTTATGGAAGAAGAAAAAGTGACCTTTTTTGTCTTAAAAAATAATTATTTAGTGACAATCATCAGCCTGACATATTGTAAACGATTTCGACTTGAAATGTTGTGTGATGAAACAAAAATGGAAAATCACACTGTCAGGAAGGACTGTTCAAGAGGCTTGACGGTGTAAACTGGACGAAATGCCAACCCTTCGACTGCGCCCAAGCAGGGGAAAGGCGCGCTCAGGGTCAATCCCTGCCTGTGGCAGGCAGGCTGAGCTTTCGACTGAGCCTTCGGCCCGAGATCAGGCCGAGGCCTGACGCCAAAGGATTGACTTTTACATTCTATAAAATTTCCACTTCTAAGTAATCTCCCGCCTTTACGGAAAGGGCCTTTTTAATATTCTCGGAGGCGATCAACTCCATCTTATTTTCAGGATAATTCTCCACCATTGGAGGAACAATCGTTCCTTTTAAATGGCCTCCGATGAGGACGGGGTAACATTGAGCACTGCAAAAAGAAGGGCCTTCAGGAGCGATCTCTTTTCCTTTCATTGATTTAAGTTCTTTGAAAGTTTGGAGGGATCCAGGATCAACAATCTCTAAATTTAATGTTCCGGGGTAGGGATTGATAGAGAGTTTTTCTATAAACTGTCTTTTCACCCAGAGGACCTGAGTAAAATTAGCAGCCTCTCTGATTCCTTCGACTAGTGGATGGGTTGGCGGGTTAATCCTTGAATCCTTTTTTTCTTAGAGTCTTCTTCACTTCGGAGCTTCCCCAGCGGTTGAAGAGATGGTGGTTGATTCCGAAGAGGTCGAGGACCTTTCCTACTGTGTGGTTGATGAGATCGTCGATCGTTTTCGGGTGGAAGTAGAAAGCAGGCATCGGTGGAAATAGGATTGCTCCTGTTTGGCTCGCCTGAAGCATTAATTGGATATGGCCCTGATGGAGCGGAGTCTCACGAACCACCAGAATCAGTTTTCTCCTTTCTTTCAAGGTGACGTCTGCTGCTCGCATCAAGAGATTTTCATTGTAGGAGTGGGCAATGCCGGAGAGGCTTTTGATAGAGCATGGGATGACAACCATCCCGTCTGTTTTAAAGGAGCCGCTGGAGATAGAAGCCGTGAGGTCTTCGTTCTCGTAAACGTGGGAGGCTAAATTCTCCACCCTCTCAATCCCATAAGGAGTTTCCTGAAGGAGGATCTTCTTTGCGGTGGATGTGAGGATGAGGTGGGTTTCGATCTTTTTCTCTTTAAGGATTTCTAAAAGTCGGATGCCATATATAGAACCTGTGGCACCCGAGATCCCAACAATGAGTCGCATGGTTTATTCTTTCTTCAAGCTGAATTCATAGATTACAACAAAATGGTCCATGGCCTGCTCCATGAATTCCGGGATGTTCAAATGAAGATCCAATTCAACATAGGAGATATGGAATTTGAAAGGCTATGAATGGTACAAGCAACTTATCATATCTTATGTAAACATTTCCAAACTTGCATTAACTATGGCTTGAGCAAAGGCGGACTCTTCCATGTTGGCTTCTATCTCTATGAGTTCAATATCAGGTTTCAGTTCCTTTTGAAGTTCTGTAATAAATAGCTTATCCTCTTGTGGGTCATAGGTCGGGCTATCAGGTGAATCCACTGATGACCAGCCTTGAAGAGGAATGATCACTTTGACAGGACCTTTTGATCTATTCAGTTTTTCTGCAAACGCATGTGCAGTCCTTACAAGTTCTTTAGGGGAGGCTCGAAGCCATGTACGAAATTTGTCGAGGTCATATTTTCTCCGACTTTTATGGTCATCGGTATATTTAGACTTGGAAGGAGTAATATGATTCACCCCGCAGGTGGAGATGATCTGAGGGATCCCTACCTTCCCTGCCGCCTCCATCCGATTGGGTCCTGCATCCCTCATACCACCTACAAGATGCTCTATAACACCTCCAGGAGCTAAATCAATTACCCCATTGAAGAGCCCCTGCTCTACCATTTTCTCCATAGCCCTATCCCCTATCCCTGCTGCAGAAAATCCAATCACCTGGTATCCTTTCTCTTCTAAGAACGTCCTCACGTAATTAGCACACTTCTCGCAAGGACCTAACATAGTAAGAGCAATGACGTGCTTCTTTTTGATATCATAAACTGTTTTAAGCGTGGGCGCATCCACCATACCACAGATAGCGTAAGCCCCTCTATCCATCACATTTTTAAGGATGTCGCTTAATCCTGAGATTTCTATCACAGAATGTATGAGAGCGATGTCGCCTATGTCAATATATCTGGTTGACATGCCAGGCAGGGCAGCCGTTGAGGATATCATAACTTTTGGAACCCCAAATGGAAGAGCCCTCATCACGTCTGTGGCCATGAGAGAACCCGTAGAGCCACCCATCCCTATAATCCCATCAAGTTTTCCTTCTTTCCACATGTTAAGGGCAAGAGTCGCTGCACCTTTCGTCATGATCGCAGTGATTTTTGCCCGTTCATGGGATGTAAGAATTTCCTCAAATGTACTCCCTCCTGCCTCTGCCACGTTGTGAGGTGAAATATCAGCATTCATGCCCTCAGCTAATCTCATGGAGATGTCAAGAATAAAAGGATTTTTACCGAGTTGCCTTATTTTATCCCTTAAATAGAATGTTTCTATTCCTTTGGTATCGAGGCTAGAGATGATGCAAATCGTTTTCATTACTATCTTATGCCCCAGCTAATTTTTTTTCTAACGCTGCTTTCAGGGCTTTTTTATCTACCTTTCCTGAGTCTCCCACGAAAGGAAGGGAATCTAAGATTTCGAATCGCTCAGGCAGCTTATAAGCAGCCAGTTTCTTTTCCTTTAAAAAAGATATCATCTCATCCTTCGTAAAAGTCTCCCCGGGCTTGACAACTATGAAAGCACAGGCCCGTTCCCCCATCTCCTTATCAGGATATCCGATGATGGCCACGTTTGTCACTTTTGGATGTTCATTAAGAATCCCCTCTATCTCTGCAGGGTAAATATTTTGTCCACCCCTGATGATCATATCTTTTGCCCTACCCATGATCCAGAGAAACCCTTCTTCTAACTTCACAATGTCTCCTGTAGTTGTCCAGCCGTCTTTATTAAATACTTGGGCTGTTGCCTCAGGGTCACGGTAATATCCTGCCGGTGCATGGGGGCCTCTGAACCACAACGTCCCAGGCTCCCCCTCGGGCACGTCTTTTCCATTATCCGATAATAGCCTCACTTTATTGCCAGGTAACATTCTCCCTACGGTTCTCCTCCTTACCTCAGCAGGGTCATCTACGCTGCAACCAGAAACAGACCCTACGTCCTGTGTACCAAGGTCGCTTGTGATGATCGCCTTATATCTCTTTTCCGCCTCCTCTGCAACTTGAGGGGATAGATACCCGCCTGCTGAACGTATAAACCGTAAAGAACTCAAGTCATACTTTTTCTCATTCACTTCAAGCATCCTTACCAGATGGGTTGGCACAACCCCAATAGCAGTGACTTCCTCCTTCTCAATAAGGGCAAGCGCACCCTCAGGTTCAAACTCCTCCATCAGCGCAGTTTTTGCTCCTACCAGGGGCGCTGCAAAGTAGGTAAGGGTTCCTGCTGCTCCACCTGCATGGGGAGCGAGAGCCAGCGTGACGTCGTCCTTCGTCAAATTCCAGATATCCACCCTTGACTTAGACGTGCAAACTCTCGGTGCGATGGGCCATTCCACCAGTTTGGGAAGACCAGTCGTCCCTGTGGTGCTGGTAAGCAATCCTACATCGTGATAAGCATTGAACCTTCTCTTATCGAGGATGGAGAGTTTTGATTCGCTCACAGGTTGATTCGCAAGCTTAATGATGGAGGATGTCCCTTCCGGGGCAGAAGCGGGAATCTCCTCCTCGAAGAGGAAAAAATGTTTAAGATAAGGCGATGTCTTTCTAAGCTCCTTATACATCTCGAGATAATTGAATTTACGATAGAGATGAGGAATAGCAACTGCAACGGCTTCAGTCCTCTCAACCATAAAGGTGAGCTCTTTTTCCCTTAAATAAGGATACACCGCTAGGGAGATCAAACCTGCTCGTTCACAGGCAATACGGGCAATGAAGCCAAAGACGCTGTTGGGAGCCTGGATAATCATCCGAGAATCTTTTGGAATACCCATCTCTACCCAGGCATAGGCAAGATTGTCTACCAATCGCTTTGCTTGAAACCATGTCACTCTATAGCGGGAATCAACGAGAGCCTCTCGGTCGCCAATCTCACGAGCATTTTTTGCCCAGAAATCATAAAAGACTTCATCAGTCCAGTAGCCATCTCTCCTAAACTCCCCTATCATTTCATCTGAATACCTTATTGGTCTCACTTTATTCACCCCTTATAATGAAATTTTTCTAACATCACCCCATATCGGAGAAGGGCAATTTTTTAACCTTCAAATCCATACTCTTTCCAGCGAGCCTTAACTTTTTTCACTACTTCCTCATCGAGAAAGATTTCATCGGGTTTTCTGGTCCACTCATAGGGAATGGTTGCATCCATAATGATTCTTGACACAATGTTTCTTGCTTCAATTGGTAAAGCAGGATCAAGAGGGGTAGATCTGCCACGCTTTATGATATCGGTTGAGCGGTACGGATCATAGCGTACAGACAGGGCCCAGAGAACCCTATCCATATCATCTGCCATTATATCTGCATCTACCACGATTACCCCTTTCACGCCATAATGGCCAGTGGTAGTCGCTATGACAGCATTACCGACCTGATTGGAATGACCTGGATACATGGTCTTGACTGACACAATAGCCCAAAATCTACCTGCCGATTGGGGTGGGATATAGACTGACTGGATCCCCGGTATTTTCATATTTTCAAGGTCAGTCCAAAGGGTTGCCGTTCTGTTCAGAGATTGAATCATATGGGTATCGGTAACAGGTTTCCCTACTGTGGTGGCCCAAAAAACAGGTTTCTTCCGCCTGAGAATCCTTTGCACGTGAAGCACCTGTTTCGGCCATTCTTCTCCCTTTTTTCCAGAATAGTATCCCGTATACTCACCAAATGGTCCTTCCTCTCTCAAGTCCTCGGGATCAACAAATCCTTCAAGGATGATCTCGGCATGGGCAGGTAAGAGCAGACCGGTGAGATCACTCTTGAAAACTTCCACAGCCCCACCTCTTAATGCCCCAATAATGTCATATTCATCGACTTGGGCTGAAACCAGGGTGCTACTCACCAGAAAATGTATTGAATCACTTCCAATCACTGCCGCCGCAGGCATCAGTTTTTTTGCTTTTTTGTACTGGTTGAAATGAAAATCAGCGTGTTTTCCCTTGATAATCTGAATACCTGTATGATTTCTGTCGTGAACTTGCATTCTATAAGTTCCCAGATTCGTCCAGCCCGTCTCCATATCCTGCGTAACCAAAAATACTGCCGTGCCTATAAATCTTCCGCCATCTTGAGGATACATAAAGGGGACAGGAAAATCCCTGAGCAGGTCTATATCCTTTTCAGGCTGAATCATTTCCATGACGGGGCCGTTTGACACCACCTTCGGCTTGACAAGTCCCTTAATGGTAAGTTTCATCCATGCCTCAGCCATGTCACACATGGAGTAATTGAGGGGCATACCGAGGGAGAGGGCGAGCCTTTTTGGAGTGGTGAAAGCAGACGTGAGCACCGGCATGTCATAGCCTTTCACTTTTTCGAACAAAAGAGCCGGGCCTTTCCGCTCTTCGTTCAGCTTAGCTATATGAGAAAGTTCCAGGTTCCAGTCTACCTCGACTTTTATCCTCTTAAGTTCTCCTTCCTGTTCACACTTTTCGATAAATTCTCTTAAGTTTTTCATCCATTTACCTCCTCTTTTATTGGAATTCAACTACTTTTAATTATCTTTTAAGATAACCCTTTTGTCAATTCATTTATTATTATGCTTAAATAACCAAAGGTTATAAGAAGATGAACAGAAAAAGCCTCCTGTATGCTTCATTAAATTCTTTGCTTGTATTCCATGAGGTAGCAAAACGTAGAAGCTTTTCCAAGGCCGCGGAGGAGTTATTCATCTCCCAACCTGCAGTGACCAAACATATCATGTGAATTTTTTCATATTGACATTCTATTTAACTACTTGTAAAGATATTAGCTGAGGTAAGATTTCCCTTAGCTATCCATCATCAAAGGAAGCTTCCAGATTTATCCAAGTTACTGCTTAAGGTGGGAGAGATCCTAATTAATTAACTGTTATCTCTTTGAGATAATAAAAAAAAGAAAGGAGGGTAATTATGGCGCAGAAGAAAGGTTTTCCAATGCCGTTGGAGGTGGAATATCCAAAAGAGTTGGAGGGGTGGGAGGAGATGTATCCACCCATGTATATGTTTAGCAAAGACAGGAAGGTTTGGGAAGAGAAACATTTCTGGTTTCATGATAAAATCCATGCCCCAGAAGCCATGTATCCGCTCGATCTCATATTTCATGAGGCTTGGCAAATTTCCCTTTCTCAATACACCACAAGAGTATTTTGCATTCCACCAGCACAGGGGATTGCTCAAAGGATGGTAGGTTGCTATATGTACATTACCCCGGTTTCACCTCCTCCTGGAGAAATTATCCAGGAGAAGGCAGGTCTCTTCCAGAAACGTGTTTTTTATGTATTCGACCATTATGATGAACTCTGGGGGACATGGCTGAAAAAGTTCAAAGCTCTGGGTGAGGAAATGAATAGCATTAAGGTCCCGGCAGAATTCCCGAAGTTTGAGTCGGACGATACCGTACTTCCTGAACCAAGAGGCTATTATACTTCATATGATGTAATCAATGCCTGGGATAAACTTGTCGATTTAATGATCAAAGGGTGGCAATATCATTTCCAATACCTAAACCTGGCTTATCTTGCCTATTTAATGTTTGCAGACATTTGTCGGAAGCTCTTCCCCGGACTCAGTGAAAGCACCATCGGGAAGCTCGTGGCTGGCGCCTATGTCCAGATGTTCCGACCGGAAGAAGAGTTATGCAGGCTTGCCCGCCTGGCAGCAGCGGTACCAGCCGTTTCAAAGATCCTGAAGAACGATATTCCTGCGGATAAGAAGATCGAGTCATTGAGAAAGACCGCTGAAGGAAATGACTGGTTGGTAGAATATGAAAAATCGAAAGACCCATGGTTCTTTGTCTCCTGTGGGAGTGGATGGTTCCATTATGAAGGGAGCTGGACGACGAAGCCGGAGATTCCTTTTGGATATCTGAAGGGAGATATTGAAAGAATCGAAAAAGGAGAAAAGATTGAGAGGGATGTTCCAAGCATTGACAAAGCGAGGGCAGAACTGGCTGAAGAATATAGAAAGCTCATCAAAACCGATGAGGATAGAAAATCTTTTGATGATACCTATAAAGCCGTCCGAACAATCTATAAATATGCGGAGGATCATCTCTTCTGGGTGGAACACTGGTTCCATACGATATGGTTTGACAAGGTTAGAGAGTTTGGTCGCCTCCTTGTGAAGTCTGGAATGTTGAAAGGAGTCGATGATATCTATCTCTTCAACCGATTTGAAGTCCCCTTAATCATGGAAGATATGGCAACGACATGGGCACTGGGTGAAGGTGTTCCTTCAAGGTTCCAATACTGGCAGGCCAAAGCAGAAAAGAGAAAGAAGATATTGGAAGCGGCAAAGAAATGGAATCCTATGCCTGGCCTTGGAACACCACCTGAGGAGATTGCAGAACCCTTTACAGTGATGCTCTGGGGAATTACAACGGAGAAAGTTCAGGATTGGCTAAAAGGGATGGCCGTTGTTCCAACCGAGGTGACCGAACTGAAAGGCTTTGCCTCTTCGGCAGGTATTGTTGAAGGAAGGGTGAGGGTTGTTAAACTTCTTGAAGAAATTACCAAGATCCAACAAGGTGAAATCCTTGTTTGCCCAACCACAAACCCTGCCTGGGCTCCAGTCTTCACCAAAATAAAAGCGTCCATTACAGATATTGGCGGTTTAACCAGCCATGCTGCGATCGTATGCAGGGAATATGGGGTTCCATCGGTCACCGGCACAGGAATAGCTACTTCTGTGCTCAAGACGGGTGATACGGTAAAGGTGGACGGTAATACCGGGATAGTGAAAATATTGAAGAGAGCCTAAGGAAGAGATTGTAAGGGTATCAGGTTATCAAAAAATAAGGGTGCAGGATATCAGGGTATCAGGAGACCAGGAAAACCAGAAGACGAAAATGCTCGACCCTGATATCCTGATATCCTGATATTCTGGTATCCTGTAAAGGGGTTTGCAGTGCCTTACACATTATGGTTTGATAAGGCTGGGAAGGAAGCTATTGGACTTGTTGGAGGGAAAAATGCTAGCCTCGGTGAGTTGATCAAGGCCGATATCCCAGTTCCACCCGGTTTTTCTGTTACCACCGAAACCTATGGTGAGTTCCTCAGTGGAGGGGGACTGAAGGAAAAGATCGAAAGCCTCCTTTCCAAAATTGACATTCAGGATGTTTCTTCTTTGGAGAATGTAAGCAAAGTGATCAGGCAGCTCATGGCTGAAGCCACATTTTCAAAGAGAATTGAGGAGGAAATAAGTTTTAATTATCAAGCTCTGGCTCAGGTAGTCGATGTCCCCGACTTACCTGTGGCTGTGCGTTCAAGCGCCACGGCTGAAGATTTGCCAGGGGCAAGTTTTGCCGGACAGCAGGATACCTTTCTCTGGGTACAAGGAAACGATGAAGTTCTGGAAAAAGTTAAGTTATGCATGGCGAGCCTTTTTACGCCACGCGCCATTTCTTATCGAATAAAAATGGGATTTCCTCATGAGAAGGTGTTGATCAGCGTGGGTGTCCAGAAGATTGTAGATGCAAGAGCGGCAGGGGTGATGTTTACCCTGAATCCTACCAATGGAGATCCATCGAAAGTGGTGATCGAAGGGAATTGGGGACTGGGAGAGACCGTCGTTTCAGGGATTTGTAACCCGGATAAATTTGTTGTGGACAAGGTGACCAAGGAGATAGGAAGAACAATCTCCCTGAAAGAATGTGAATGTATCTACGATCCTGTGAGAGGGGGGGTTGCCCATGTGGATACCCCTCCCGAACGGCGGGAAATCCCTTGCATCGAAGATCAAGAAATCCTTGAATTAGCAAGGTATGCAAAAAGAGTAGAAGGATATTATGGCTGTCCACAGGACATCGAATGGGCCATTGATAAACAAAAACCCTTTCCCATGAATATTTTTATGGTTCAAAGCCGGCCCGAAACGATATGGAGCCAGCAGAAAAAGGAGCCCGTCCTCGGAAAGAAAAGCGCCTACGAACTTCTGATGGAGAAGGCTTTACAACGTGTAAAAATTAGCTCCTGAGGCACTGAGTCGATAAGTCCGACTCATTTCAGTTACCTCGGTAAAAACCTACAGGAAATCAATGAAAGTCGACGGAAGAGAAGGGTTCCAATTTTTAAATGTCGAGGAGATTAAATCTCCTCGCTAACAGAAGGAGGTAAATTTTATGGGAAATGAAAAACCACCAGAAAAGATCGGCATCGGTCCCCTTGGAAGAGGGGGAGGACTCATTCAATTTATTGTTTTCACTGTTATCGGGATTGTCATATTCGTCTACTGCATCTCTCCAGAATCTATTGTTCTGAAAATCATCCCTGCCACACTCATTATGCTCATCGCCCTCGGCCATTTGGTCCTATTGGGTGATAATTGGCCATGGGCGCCTCCGGCGGGAAATTGGACGCCTGCCAAATCCCGTCTCATTCCGGGAATTGGGATGACTATCCTTTGGGCCATTTTCACTTTTGCTATATTGCTCTTTATGAAATTCATCTATCCCAAATGGCCAATAGGCCCGCTTTACCTTTGGTTTGGAGTCATTGGATTCTGGGCCACGCTCCTTTATGGAGTGAACTGGGGAGGATGGCCTTTTAAGGGTAAACTCCATCCCTGGGGAACAATGGCAGCCAGTTTCATTATTGTAATGGTTGTTTCAATCCTCATCTGGAATTTCTTAACCAATCTTGATGGAACACCTCTTGCGGATACTCCAATCAATCATAAGGGCCCCCTCAATGTGAACTGGCTGACAGGATACCTCGTCTGGTCTATCGCCTGGTTCTTCGTCTTCAGTCCTGTCTTCACCACCCAAGGATCGCCCTTTGCCAAATGGGGTCATCCGGGCGCTGCGATTGGTCAGACTATTCTTGCGCACATTTTAGGGTATATCTTTTGGAAAGGGAGCTTAGGTCTTGGTCTCAGCCCAACCTTCTCTTTTGCTGCTGTGGGCTCATCCCTCATCTTCTGGCCTCTGGTTCACTCCTGGCATCTCCAGTTCTGGGGGGTTACGAAATACACTTTTTTTAAAAGAGCCATTTCTGCGTTTATTCTCCAATGCGTCATCATCGCCATCTGGATCATCGTCTTAACGCTGATTCTTGGTCCTAAAGCCAGCGCCATAGCGGCTGCAAAACTTCCCGCTGATGTGAATATCCTCATCATTTATATTAATCTCTGTATCGTCGCTCCAGGCCTCATCGCCCATAATGCCTTCTGGTTGAGATGGCCGCTGACACTTCCCAACCCGCCTGGAACGCCACCCCCTGATCAAGCTGCATAAAAATAGTAAGCCCTGGGAGATTCCTCCCAGGGCTTAACCTTAAGCAAAAAAATGGAAATATTATCATTCCTCTTTTAAATAGGCGATGAGTTCATCAAAGGTCTGGATCAGGAAGTCAGGATTTACGAAGAGAAGATCTGCCTTTGGAATTTCTCCACCCAGGATGATCATCACTTTTAAGCCTGCCTCTTTAGCGGCATGAATATCATCTAAACTATCTCCGATGAATAGAGCTCTATCCTTTTTGATTTGGAGCCGCTTAAAGGCCAAATGGATTCCTTCCCCGCTAGGTTTCAAGGATTTTACCTCGTTTCGAGATACCGTCACATTAAAAAGGCGCTGGAGATCCATTTTTTGTAAAGCCTTCTCCAATGCCTTTATTCCAACATTGCTGACCAATCCGGTCTTAATCCCTTTTGTTTTTAGAGCAGATAGAAAATTTCTTGCTCCCGGTCGCAGGTTCCAGCGTGTCAAGGCATCTTCATCATATTGATCGTAGATGGCGCCGATCTTTTCTCTCACTTCATCAGGGAATCGCCCTAACTCGATGGCTATTTTCATTGATTCGTTCATCAATGTTGAATACTTACGACCCTGAAATCGGTCGATCGGAAACCCTGACGCCCTCAGCATCTCGAGAGTCTCCCGAACAGCTCCTGTCAGATTCCATTGGAAATCAACCAATGTCCCTTCGAAATCGAAAAGGATAGCCTCCACATCCTTTAAAAAGTCTTTTCCCATAGACAGAAATTTAGCAAGTCCTTCGCACTTTTTCAAATTTTTATGCTGAAGGTTGCTCGAATGGAAGATATTTTTTTATAAAGAGAACGCTCCATTAAAGGATATCAATCTCTCAATCCCTGAAGAAAACTCCTCACATTTCTACCGAGGACGGAGTGGTTATAACCTCCTTCGAGGACGCCAAATCGCCTTCCTTGGCAATGTTCAAGGGAAGCGATTTTCGCCCATTTCCCAATGGTGAAATAGTCCTCGGTTTTAAGCAACCCTCCCCAGTCCTCTTCGTGGCGGTCAAATCCTGCAGAGATAGCAATGATGTCGTAGGGCCTTTCTGTTTGAAGGCATCGTTGGACTTCTTCTAAGAATCCTTCTCTCCGGATTCCTTCAGGATGGAAATAACTCACCCATTGTGAGCCACCGAAGGTATTGGATGTGCCATCGCCATAATGGAGATCGAAATCGAGGATGAGGACGCTTTTGATTTTCTCCTCACTGATGAGCTTTTTGATGGCAATGGCAATATTGTTGAAGTAACAGAACCCCCAACAGGAATGGGGACTGGCATGGTGCCCTGGAGGTCGGATCAAACCGAAAGCGGTTTGGCCTTCAAAAGCCATTTCCGCTGCCAGAATGGCTCCTCCTGCGGCAAGTATCCCAACTTCATAAACCTGAGGCTCCCCTTTAACGAATTGAATATGATTCTTTCCATGGACTCTCTCCAGATCCCTCTCTGAAGCTGGTCCCGGTTCGATGAATTCAAACTCTCCTTCTAATGCTTTTACCATCGGTTCCATTCTTTCTGGAGCAGCCGCAGGATCAGAAGTATAGACTTCATAGAATCTTGGATGAAAAATCACCTTCATTGCGTTCCTCCTTTTCAAAACGAAGGATTAAGCGCTATTTTACCACATCATGAATGAGGTGTATATCTGATGAATATGATTTTGAACAGAGGTCTAACGGGTTTAACTCAACCCAAAATAGAATCGTCCAATTTCCTGTTCAATATCTCCCATGACGCTAAAAGAAATCCTTTTGCTCGATCGCTCTCTGGCATGTTCGGCAAAGCTCCTGGAGTCGGGGGAGGGATTCCACATGTAAGGCCGCACGGTGAAGATTATGGAGTCCAGAAGGGATGTGCGCGAGAAAAGCTTTAAGCCCTTTCTTGAGGCCCAAAAATCCATAGGCCCCGAGGGCTTGGATGAGGCGCTGTGCCGAGGCTGCCCAGAAAGTGTTCTGGAAGGTGGTCCAATCAAGATCCCATTTCGACAGCCCGTAATAAAAGGACAGGAGTTCATCACGGTCACTTCCGGAAAAATTCACATAGGGATCGCAGAGAAGCGAGCCAAGATCGTAGAAGGGGTTTCCGAAGCGCATCCCCTGAAAGTCGATGAGAAAGGGTTCCCCGTCACGGATCATCACGTTCTGGGATTGCAGATCACGGTGAACGAGAGAGCGCATCGTTCCCGAAAGCCGCTCTGCCAGGCTGGAAAGTTCCGCCTCGAGTTCCCGCTCGAAGGAAGGCTCAAGTTCGATCCCGCAGACATCCCTGACGAAATGATTCCTGAAGTACTTTCGCTCCCAGCGATAGAGATCAGGACCAAAGCTCTCCATGAGATTCACACGTGCCGAAGGGAAGTCCTTTTCGGGGAAGCAGTGAAGTCTGCGCACGATGGCAAGCGTCTTTTGGTAAAGGACTCGTCGAGTTTCCCAGGAGGCTTTCCTGAGAGACCGGAGGTCCGTATCCCCGAGGTCTTCCATGACGATGAGACAGCCGGCCGGATCGTGGCGAATCACCCGGGGCGACGAAACATCGATGTCATGGAGAAATGCCGCAATGTCGGCATAGTATGTGTTCTCTACACGGTTTGGGTCATAATGGACCAGGATGGCCGAGTCCTTGCGGCTCCATTTCAGTCTGGAGAAAGTCCGGTCCGACCCTCTCCCCTCGAAGGGAAAAAGTTCTATGGAGACGGACATTGAAAGCCCCAGGGCCACTCGCGCAAAATTGATCATATCTTCCCGCGATTTCATCAGAAATGGGCTATTTTTTAGTTTGTCATTCTTTCAAAAACAGGAATCCAATTATTTTTTTACTGTTCCCCACAGAATTCACATTCCTCACAGGGCGCATTATTTACAATAAGAAATTGACCGTCATGTCTGTTTTAATACCTCTCGTGTGACTTCCTTTTTTTAATCATTATACTAAAAAACAGAGATTTCGGCTAATGATTTTAGTAAAAGGCTCATTATTGGTTTGGAGAACCTGTTGGACGCATAGGACCGACACCCGAGCGGATCAAAGAAAGGGGGGTGTCGAACAGTAACCTGCCCTGGATTTCTTACGATTCAGAATCGTCAAGGTGGAGGAGAGCAATTCTCGGTGAAAATACAGCGAGATTCTTCAGTCGCTAGGGCTCCTTCAGAATGACATTACGAAAGTCCCAAGTTGTCATTCTGAGCGAAGCCCTGAACCTAGTATGGTACAGGGCGAAGCGAAGAATCTCAATAGTTTGTGAACTCACCGAGAATTGCTGGGTGGAGGAGAGATTATTTTCAAACAAATGGGAAGTTAAGCGGCCCAGGGGTTGGGGACTGGTCTCTTATAGCCTTTTTGTGTGGCTAAGATATCAAGATGGGGGGTGGCAAGATCCTCTAAAGAAGGGTCAGACTCTCCAATTATTCTAAAGTCAATCGTCTTGATATACCGGTGACATTTGTCGCACAGATCGATACGATAGGCCTCCTCATTCTCCCCACAAAAATACTGTAGAGATTCATGCTCTTTGTTATTACAGAAAGGGCAGAACAATCGTTCAATTCTCCACTGATAGCCGCAATAGGAACAGAGGAGATACCGCTTTCCCGTCTCCTCCTTCAATAGACTTAAGGAGGGAAGGGAGCCGCACATCGGGCAATATCCTTTCAGCCAGGTTTCAGGATCAAGTTCGCTACGTAGTTGTTCCATTCCCGCTTCTATCGATGGCTTAGCGCTGCTCTGAATTAAAAATGAAAATACTTTTTTATCCACTCCCGATTCATCAGCCATCTGCTCAATCCTTTGTTCCTTTACTCCCTCCTTTAATATTTTCTTCAGATCTATTCTTTTGCTGTCGAGCGCCTCCTTAATCTTTTTTACTTGATCAGACATATGGGGGTTTGCATCCTTTCCGATCTGGCAGAGGGTCTGAAAGAGTTTCACGGATGCCTCGATATCCAATGGAAAATCTTCTTTCTGAATCAAAGAGAAGCCTTCTTTGGCTAAGAGTTCCTTCCATTCCTTCCTGAGCTTTATAGGTTTAATTTTTAAAGAGGCTTTTACTCTATCTCGTTCCTCTTTGACCATTTGGTAAAAGTCCAGAATTTCTCCGTAGCCAGGTCTTTTCTTTTTAATCTGTTGAATCCTCTCTAACTTTTCCAAAATAATCCCTCCCAGCCTAAGAAAAGAATATAGCGAATGTCAGCGAATTTTCCGAATTATTCGTTTCATTCGGTGCCATTCGACAGAATTCGTGTCTTTGATTAGAAAAAAACGGGCTTGTTTCGGAACTTCCAACCGAAACAAGCCCTAATAACACCCCCCTATTTCTCAGGGTCTTATCCGATCATATGACGCAAACTGGTTAAAGGTTGAAAGAGGCGCTTAAGCGCCATCTTCCTTGTGATCCCGATCGTGTTCTCTGCCACGGCAAACTTATGGTACTTCTTGGGATCATCCACTAAGAGATAGATCGTCCGTACATCATCGGGATTGGCCAGCGTGGCATCCTTATAAACTTTTTTTACCTCTGCCAATCTTTTATTTGCCTTCTCAAGCATGTCCTTACGATCACCGAAGCTCATTGCGCCGGTTGGGCAAGTCTTGACACAAGCCGGCAACATTCCCTCTTTGATCCTGTCGAAACACATTGTGCATTTCGCCATGATTCCAGTACTGGGGAGGAATCTTGGAATATCATAAGGACAGGCCTCACGAATTTCCTTAAAATCTGCTGGTTTCATCTTTACTTTTGAGTTAAAGACCACTGCCCCTGTTTTCTCATCCTGTGTAATGGCGCCTTTGGCTTTTCCATCTGCGACCTCTTTACAGGGAGGTGAGATGCAATGGCGACATTGATCTGGGAAGAAGTACCATTTTACATTTTCGCCAGCCACTTCACTGAATCGAACTAGTTTCCATGTATTATTGGACAAATCTGGGGGATTCTGATGACTTCCCCGGTTAATCGTTTTTTCTGTTGCTCGTTGATTCCATTGCTTACAGGCGATCTGGCAGCCCCTGCAAGCGGTGCACTTTGTTGTATCGATAAAATAGGATTTTCCTTCTGCCATTTATATCACCTCCTCCTAGCCTTTTTGGGCCGGTTTTTTGGTTAATTTAGTGACATTGGCCATAAAGGCCTTGGATTCCGGGATCATTGTGTTGGGATCTCCAATCGTGGGGGTTAGCAAGTTTGCGCTATCCCCGCCATCCTTAGGATGGAGCCAACCATAGTGCCATGGAATCCCAATCTGGTGAACGGTATTTCCAGCAATTTGGAAAGGTTTTAAGCGGGATGTTACAATGGCCACGGCCTCCACCTTTCCTCTTGAAGTTTCTACTAACACTCGATCACCGTTTTTAATTCCTTTCAGTTTGGCCAATTCCAAACTCATCTCGCAGAACATTTGAGGTTCGGCTTCGATAAGCCAGGGAAGCCAACGGGTCAAAACCCCTGTCTGCCAATGTTCTGTGACCCGATAGGTGGAACAGACAAAAGGATACCTCGGATCGCAGGTTTTAAATGTATCAAGTCCCCCTTCAAAGATCTTAATAACTGGGTTGATCCTTTGACTCGACATCAGATTTTTCTCAATTGGACATTCGAGAGGTTCATAATGTTCAGGGAATGGTCCGTCTTTTAAGCCGGGTCCGAAGATCGAAGCGACACCATCAGGTTTCATGATAAATGGATAGACTCCATGGGTGCCCATGGGAGGAACTGCATTATCAGGAACGTCCCCTATCCATTTCTTTCCGGCTGCATCCCATTTGAGTAAGGGGCGTTTCGGATTTCGTGGATTACCCTCCAGATCAACAGAAGCGCGGTTATAGATGATCCTTCGGTTGAGAGGCCAGACCCAAGACCACTCAGGATAGAGGCCTAATCCAGTGGGATCGGTTTTCTTTCTCCGGGCAGCCATATTGCCAGCCTCAGTATAACTTGCAGAGTAAAGCCAGTTGCCGCATGAAGTTCGGCCGTCATCCAGCAGAAAAACAAAGTTTGGTACAAGGGTTCCCTTTTTGTATGCCTTTTTATCTACTGGATGCTCTGAAATATCTTCTAAGAAGTAGCCATTGATCTCCTTGGCTACCTTGTGGATATCGAAATGACCATTCGTTTCGTAGTCCCATTTTAAATTCAGGATCGGTTCGGGGAATGCGCCTTTTTCTTTCCCGTACAGGGTGCGAACCTTTTTAAATAACTCATACATAATATCCCCATCAGGTTTCGATTCCCCTGGGGGATTGGATGCCTTATATCTCCACTGCATCCAGCGGCCACTATTGCTAATACTTCCTTCCTTTTCCATGGAGGCCGCACAGGGTAGTACGAAGACTTCGGTTTTGATCTTTTTGGAATCCATGCCAGGGCCTTTCCAGAAGCAGGCTGTCTCGCTATCAAAGACATTGACATTGACCATCCAATCAAGCTTGGTTAATGCTTGACGAACCTTACCAGCGTTCGCACCTGAGCAGGCCGGGTTCATTCCCCAGGCAAAGAAACCAGTGAAGGTTCCCTTGTACATCTCATCAAATAGGTTTAACCAGGAAGCGTCTTGGCCCTGATCAAGTTTTGGCATCCATGAATATCCAAAATCGTTCTCTTTGGTGGCTTTCTCCCCCGATATAGATCTTAGAAAGCTTGCAAGGTATTTGGGCCGATTCTTCCACCAGTTGACACTTCGCGGATCCTTTGAAGCTGGAGTAGTTTTGTTATAATCTGCGAGTGTTGCCAGATGAGCCTGCGGAGTAGGGAGATAACCTGGCCAGATATGATACAATAGGCCTTGGTCAGTTGAGCCTTGTACATTTGATTCGCCTCGAAGGGCATTGATTCCGCCCCCCGCAATCCCCATATTTCCGAGAAGGGCTTGGATGATGGACATCGCCCGGATGTTCTGTACACCTACTGTATGTTGAGTCCAACCCATGGCGTATAATTCTGTACCAGCCTTGTCCGGGGTTCCGGTAGAACCGTAAGCTTTATAGACTTTTTCGAGGTCGGCTGCAGGGGTTCCAGTGATCTCTGTAACTTTCTCCAGTGTATAACGAGAATAGTGTTTCTTGAGAAGTTGAAAGACGCACCGGGGGTCCTGTAGAGTCATGTCTCTTTTCGAAATTCCCTTTTCGTCTTTTTCTAAGACCCAGACCGAAGCATCGTAAGCCCTTTTTGTGGGGTCATACCCTGAGAAGAGCCCGTCATCAAAATTATACTTTGGGTTTACAATAAAAGAGGCATTGGTGTAGTTTTTGACGTAAAATTCATCATAGAGCTTATTGTCCAGGATATACTTAATCATACCGCCGAGAAAAGCGATATCTGTCCCAGAACGGAGTCGGACGAAGATATCCGCTTTAGTCGAAGTACGGGTAAATCTTGGATCCACATGGATGAAGATGGCTCCCTTATTACGGGCTGCCTGGATCCACTTAAAAGAGACTGGATGGTTCTCAGCAACATTCCCACCCATGTTCAGGATAACATCGGCATTTCTAAAATCGA
>PEUO01000099.1 GCA_002780715.1 Deltaproteobacteria bacterium CG03_land_8_20_14_0_80_45_14 | reverse complement strand
TACCTTCTCTCCTTTCTCCTTGGTGTCCTTCTGACCTTTGGTGGATATACCTATCTGATGCGAGAAAAACCTCTCTCTCCAGAGGATTTTTCTCGGAAAGTTTTTCTGGTCGACCAAATTATTCAAAGCCAACTCGATGAAATCGGTATTCCGAAAAAGAATATTCTCTTTCATCAGTCCTTATTAAAAAAAGAGGGAGGCCTGGCCTGGAAACAGTCTTCCATGAAGGTCCAGGTTCTCTCCTCCCTTCCTTTTTCTCTGATCGAAGGAAATTTTAAACGAAGCCTCTCTGCCCTCGGAAAACCCGTTTCAATTCAGTCCTCCCAAATAACAGAATCCCTCCATTTGGAGGTCAAGGTTTTGGATCGAGTTACCCATCAGCTTACTTTTATCCCTTCTTCGCCATCGGCTCTGAAAACTGCTCTTCGTCCCAAGATTGCTATTGTGATTGATGACCTCGGAGGGGAGAACAAAATTTCTCAAGAACTCCTTCGTTGGAATCTTCCACTCACCTTCTCCATTCTTCCTTTCCTCCCCCATTCTGAGACGCTTGCCAAAGAGGCTCATCGAAAGGGAAAGGAGGTCATCCTCCATCTTCCCATGGAGCCCCGGGGCTATCCGCAGACGAAGGCGGGCGAGGGAGTTCTCCTTGAAGAGATGGATGAATCAAGATTACTTCGACAACTCTCCAAAGATATCGAGGCGGTCCCTTACATCAAAGGGGTGAGCAATCACATGGGATCTCGATTGATGGAAGATCCTGAGAAGATAAGGATCGTCTTTTCTGAATTAAAGAGACGAGGACTTTTCTTTTTAGACAGCCGGACCACTCCTCAAACTGTTGGTCTCCAAGTCGCTCAATCCGTCGGCTTGAGGGTCAAGGAGAGGAGCCTTTTCATTGACCATTCGTCGGACGAAGAAGAGATCAAGCAGAGACTGGAGCGGCTGATCCAATTCTCCCTCTCCACAGGGAAAGCGATTGGGATTGGCCACCCTCATCCCTCCACGCTCAAATCCCTCAAAGAGATGATTCCCAAGATGAAAGAGAAGGGAATCGAACTCGTCCCTCTCTCTGCGGTGATGGAATAGAAAGGGCTGGAATATTCCCTGCCTGCAGGTAGGCAGGCAAATATCGAAATCCTGATTCGCAAGGGGTAAGGCGTCATTCTTTGTATTGCGGTGTTGCAGTGCTGCGGTTTTGGATTTAACGGCAACACGGCAAAACAGCATAACAGCAGCACAATAATAAACCACTTACGACTTACGCCGCACGCTCTAACGGGTTTTTGGATTTCGTCCCGCCTTAACGGGGCAGGTGCTTCGAATTTAGAATTTCTCTTTCGTTTGAGATTCTCCCATCAAAATAATTGCCAAGAGCGCCGCGATCAGCGCCATTCCTGCACCGAATGAGAAGGCCCATTTCGTCCCCACAGTTTTCCAGATAAGCCCCATCAGAAGGCTCGCCGGGAGCGTTGCCATTCCGATGAAGAAATTGTAGACACCATAGGCCGTTCCCCGTTTTGACTCCTCCACAAGATCTGCCACCCAGGCCCTCTCGGTCCCTTCTGATAAACCGAAGAAGAGGCCATAGATCAAGAAGAGAAACCAGATGTGATAGACCTTTGATGCAAAGGCAAATCCCAGGTAGACCAAACCATAGACTGTCCAGGCAAGGATCATCACCTTTCTTCTTCCAATCCTGTCAGAAAGGCTTCCTCCTGGAATGGAGAAGATTGTTTTAGAGAGGTGAAGGAAAAACCATAGGATTGGAATTAATACGATATCTAATCCAAGATCTTTTGCAAGAAGAAGAAGGAAGGCATCGCTTGAATTTCCCAGGGTAAACAGGGTGATGATGAGGAGAAAATATTTAAACTTTTTGTCCCAGATGTTCCAATGCAGTCTAAGAGTAGGGGAGGTTGACATCCGATTCTGGGTCACATCGGTCACCCCGCGAAAAAGAACCCAGAGACAGAGGAATGCAGGAATCGCAGAGAGGTAAAAAATCACTCTCAGGTCTTTCGTCAGGACGACCATCAGAAGAGAAGCGATAAGAGGTCCTGCCATGGCCCCGGCATGGTCCATCATTCTTTGAAAGCCGAAGGCTTTCCCTCGATCTTCTTCATTACAAGACTGAGAAATCAATGCATCTCGAGGAGAAGCCCTGACCCCTTTCCCCACCCGGTCAAAAAACCGTAGAAAGAGGACGTGAGCAGAAGAGGCGGCCCATCCCATCATTGGTCGGGTGATCGAGGCTAGGGAGTAGCCAAAGAAGATGATCCCTTTTCTTTTCTGAAAACGGTCTGATAACCATCCTGAAAAGAGTTTCAAAAAACTTGAAACACTCTCAGCGATCCCTTCGATGAGACCCACGAAGAGAACACCTGCCCCCAAGACCTGGGTCAGGAAAAGGGGGAGAAGGGGGTAGATCATCTCACTTGAGACATCATTGAAGAAGCTCACCCAACCCAGGTTTCTTACGTTCTTCGAAAGGCCAAGAAAAGACTTTCGCTTCATTGGATCGTCTCCGTCATCAGGGCTAAAGCCCTGAGTTACATGTTTCGTAACTCAACCCTTAAGGGTTGAGAAGGTCAATATATCTTCAGGATTTCATCACGAGGAAAGGGTTTGAGTTCTTTACGACCCTTTTGATCACTCTTCAACACCCTCGCTGGTCCTTTCTTTACCTTGCCAATGACTTGGAAGGGAATGGAATTTTTTCTGAAGGCTTTTTGAATTGGCGAAAGGTCTGATGGAGAAACTGTCAAAAGCAACGCTCCGGAAGCGATGACACCAAGAGGGTTCAGTCCAAATTCCTGGCAGAGAATACGGGATTCTTTGTAGACAAGAACTTTTTCTAAATCGACTTCTATCTCTTTCTCAGAGGCCCATGCCATCTCGATCATCCCATTGATCAAGCCTCCCTCTGTGGGGTCGTGCATTGAATGGACAGAGCCGACCTCACAAGCAATCCGGGCCGCTCGAAGGACCTCGATCCCCGGATCGAAAATAAATTTCTTTGCCTTCCGGATCAGGGAAGAGGAGATGCCCCTTTTCAAAAGTTCAGCCTCCTTCTCCCTTGCCATGATCGAAGTTCCTTCAATACAGACTCCTTTAACTAGGAGAAGGAGGTCTCCAGCCCTTGCGCCACTGGTGGTCACCAGTTTATTTTTTTTGACCTCTCCAATCATATGACCGGAGAGAATCATTTTTTCAATCCCGGGCGTGATCTCTGTATGTCCCCCAATCCAGGAGATTTTAAATTGTTGACAGGCATTGTGGACTTGTCGAAAAACCTTTTCGATGATTCTTGATTCTGACCCTTCTGGAAAGAGGAGGGTCGCTAAAAACCATTTGGGGATTGCTCCCATTGTTGCAATGTCATTCAGATTGACTACCACTCCGTAATATCCGATCTCCTCTGTCGTAAAAGTAATGGGATCTGAAGTCACCACCCAGTAATGATTAGTTCCCTTCCCTAAATCAATGACCGCGGCATCTTCACCAATCTTTGGACCGATAACTACCTGAGGATCGAGAATCACATTTCTTTCTAAGAATTTCTTCAGAATATCGATGTCCAATTTCCCAGTCTTCAGGATTTTTGTTTTTTGTTTCAAGGTCCTACCTCCCACGGCATTAAACCAGATTTCATGAGGAGGTGCAAGCCATAAAATCCCCCCTTGTCCCCCCTTTAGTCTCCGACCCAGAGCGGTCTCTCTCCGAGCTGGATGGCTCTACGAGCCGGAAGCTGACCCGGAGGGCAAAGGGGGGTGTGGGGGGATTTAAAAGTCATTGTCTTGGCAGCGGAATGTAATGAGGAAGACTCAGGGTTTTAGAATCACTTTGATCTGGGATGCATTTTTGTCAATCTTTGTGCCCACCGAAGATGAGCAGTAGGCGCAAAGATATTCGTACTCATCACCTTCGGGCAAGACCAGAAGCAATCTCTTTCTTACAGGTACTGCTGCCTTACATCTGGGACAGTAAAGGGAGGTTGCTTCGAACTGCTCAAAACTGGGCTTTTGCATCATATTAATTATTATAAGGAAAAATGGATTCCACGGCAACCTTTTTTAACTTATTTTTCCTTCTAATTTCTTCGTGAATTTTTTCGCATTCTTTCGTTGACTTTTTATGATTACGCATTTATAATCCCTTCGGAAAAGTCGAAGGATAAGGAGATTCGATATGGGAATTAAAGTTGATCCCAAAAAATGTGTTTCATGTATGGCTTGTGAAATGGCTTGTGGATATCACAGAGATGATGGGTTTGCCCTTCTTTCGTCCTGTATCATGGTTACTCGAGGAAGAGAAAAAAGGGATTATTCTGGTGTTGTCCTGAAGGAGGAAGAGAACCTGGTCATCGCGCGGCCAGAAGGATTGGAGATTAGAAAACTCGGTTCTGGTGTAGAGGCGGAGCAAGGTAAAGGAAAAGAAGATGCCTCAGCAAAGCCACTCCTGCTGAGAGAGCCCTGTGATCTATGTAGTGATCGTAAGGAGGGGCCTCTTTGCCTTCAGTTCTGTCCTGTCAATGCAATCTCAATGGATTAATTGAAGAGATTTCTGAAAACCCTGGAAATCTCATTTGAAATCTGAATAATCAAGAGAGCGTGTAGTAGTTTTTCGGAGCTCTCTAAAGGAGAGATGAGAGATGGAATATTTATCAACCAATAAAATAGCGATCGTTGATTTAGCGACTTCAAAAGTGACCGACCAGGAAGTGGATGAAGACCTGGTGAAAGAGAGGATCGGCGGGGCAGGGATCACAACGGCTCTTTATGAGCAGTATCAGGATGAAGATCCCATTGTCCTTGGAACAGGACTCTTGACCGGCACCCTTGCTCCTGCGTCGGCTTTGGGCATGATCACGGCTAAAAGCCCTTTAACCGGTAAGGTTTGCCATGCCCCATTAACCTTATATGCAGGGTTGGAGTTAAAATTCTCCGGGTTTGATTACGTCGTCATCAAAGGAAAGCCCCCGAAACCTGTTTATCTATGGATTCACGATGGCGTGGCGGATATTAACGATGCCAAAGACGTTTGGGGAAAAGATGTTTGGACCTCCACGGATACGATACGAGAG
>PEUO01000191.1 GCA_002780715.1 Deltaproteobacteria bacterium CG03_land_8_20_14_0_80_45_14 | reverse complement strand
TGGCACAGAAAACCACGCGCCTAACAAGACGCTCAACCGGACGCGCAAAAAAGCTGCGCGCCGGTTAGCTCGACGTTAGGCATCGAAACCGATAACCCGTCATCAATTCATTGGGGGACTCTCAGATGAGAGATCAAGAAATTCCAAACTATTGGAGAGGCCAGTGTTTTGGCGGAAAAAACGGAGGGTCATACTTGACACTTAGAATATAAGGAAAAAATGGGGCCGTGACTTTTATCCTATAATAAAAGACAAACATTAAGAGAAAGGAGGGCGATATGAACGTCGAACTTTCTAAAGAAGATTTAATGTTAATGGATATGTTGCTTTCCAAAGAAGAGAATATGACGCGTATTGAAATTCACCATTGCTTTAGCCATGACTATAAAAACTTTCTCAAAGAACGGGAGAAGCAGATTGGCGATCTTCTGGCGCGCATAAAGAATGTGTTAGCTACCATCAAGGAATGACCGGGATCTGGACAGAGGCAGAAAAAGGTTACGCATAAAAAAGGGGATAGCTAAATTCATAGGCCATCCCTTTTTTTTGTATTAGATGTTTTTTCCTAAGTCCTTAACCTTAACCTTAACCTCAGCCTCAACCTTAACCTTTTCTATTTAACCCTATTTAGTTGCTTCTTCCAGCGGTATTCTCATCTTGTAGAATGAACGCCACACGAAGATGAGGCCGACAATGAACACAGGAATAGCGATGTAGGGAGCGTAGTTCATGGAATTGGCTTCCTTCGCGTGTACCGCCATCTCGATCGCGATTTCGGTTGCGAGCAGGCCGAACAGAGTCGAGAACTTGATGATGGGGTTCATGGATACGGATGAGGTATCCTTGAAGGGGTCGCCCACCGTGTCGCCAATGACCGTTGCGGCGTGGAGGGCCGAGCCCTTTTCATTCAGGTCGACTTCGACAATCTTTTTCGCGTTGTCCCACGCGCCGCCGGCGTTTGCCATGTAGATGGCCTGGAAGAGGCCGAAGCAGGCGATGGAAATCAGATACGCGACAAAGAAGTTGGGGTTCAGCAAAGCGAAGGCGAGCGTCATTAACAGGATCGCGATAAAGATGTTCCACATACCTTTCTGCGCATACTGGGTGCAGATCCTCACAACCGTCTTGGAATCCTCGATATCGGCTTCCTTCTTGTCCAGGTTCATGTTCTTTTTAATGAATTCGACCGCCCGGTATGCACCGGTGGTCACCGCCTGCATGGAGGCCCCCGCGAACCAGAAGATCACCGCACCGCCACAGATCAGGCCGAGAATGATCGGGGCGTCGGTCAGCTGCACATTCAGCATGTTCTTGCTCTGGAGCAGCAGGATGATCGCGAAGATCATCGTCGTTGCACCGCACACCGCAGTGCCGATGAGCACCGGTTTGGCCGTCGCCTTGAAGGTGTTACCCGCGGAGTCGTTGGTTTCGAGGTAGTGCTTACCTTCCTCGAAGTTGGGATCGAACCCGAAGTTCTTCTTGATATCATCCTTGATGCCGGGAATCGTTTCGGTCTGCGCCAGCTCGAATATGGACTGGGCGTTGTCAGTTACAGGACCGTAGCTGTCCACCGCGATGGTGACCGGACCCATACAGAGGAATCCATAGGCGACCAGACCGAAGGCGAAAATCGATGGATAGTTGATGACCTCAGCCGGTAGGAAAAGGCTGACGAAGTACGCGATGCCCAGGAGGAAGGCAATCAGTAAGCCCATGTAGTAGGCGCTGAAGTTACCGGAAACGATACCAGACAGTATGGTAAGGGATGCACCGCCCTCGCGCGACGCGGTCACAATCTCTTGCACGTGCTTCGATTTGGAGCTAGTAAATATCTTGGTGAACTCGGGGATGAGAACTGCCGCCAGCGTACCGCAACTGATGATCATGGCAAGTTGCCACCAGACATTAGGCATCGGGGTAAGGACGCCATCTTTTAGAACCTGGAGGTCGCTGATCAGCAGGTAGCTTCCCAGAAACGAAGTGGTGATGCAGAGGGTAGCCGCGATCCAGATCAGTCTCATGAGGGGCTCTTCGAAATTGATCTCCTTCTTGCCCCTGTATTTGGCCGAAGAAATAGCCTGGTTCACGAAATACGAAACACCTGAGAAGAAGTCCATGAGGAAGCGCATTGCGAAAATCCAGACGATGAGTTTGCCCTGGATGGCTTCCTTGACCGTGCTGTCAGGACTCACAACGGCAAGCGTGATAAAAGCGATGAGCGCAACGCCGGTAACGCCATACGTTTCGAAACCGTCTGCCGTGGGGCCAACGCTGTCGCCTGCATTGTCACCGGTACAGTCAGCAATCACACCAGGGTTACGGGGGTCGTCTTCCTTCACCTTGAAGACGATCTTCATCAGGTCGGAGCCGATGTCGGCGATCTTTGTGAAGATACCGCCGGCGATACGGAGTGCCGATGCGCCCAGTGACTCACCGATGGCAAATCCCAGGAAGCAGTACCCGACGATGTCGCGGGGTACGAAGAGCAGAATGATCACCATCATGACAAGTTCAAGGGAAATGAGGAAGAGCCCCACGCTCATACCGGAGCGCAGGGGAATATTCACTACGTCCCAGGGCTTCCCCGCTAGCGACGCGAAGGCGGTACGGGCATTAGCATAGGTGTTTATCCGGATGCCGTACCAGGCAACGCTGTAAGAACCGCCCATCCCCACCACCGAAAAAAGCAGCACCAGCAGCAGTGTGGGAACCCCCTGTCCTTTCAGAGCCAGGAAATAAAAAGACATGGCGACAGCGATGAAAATGAACAGCATGACAAGGAATTTGCCCTGCTGAATCAGATAGGTGCGGCAGGTCTGATAGATGATCTCAGCCACCTTGAGCATCGAGTCATGGGCTCTCAACTTTTTGACCTGGTGGCGTAGAAACAAGCTGATACCCAGCGTACCAGCGATGATGCACGCGCCATAGAACAGAAGATCCCATGGTCTTATGCCACCCAACAGGGTATATGGAGCGCCTTTATGCAAGTCGGGTATCGCGAGGTCCGCCTCGCTGGCGAACACCGTCAGCGGGACGAAGAGGTATCCAACCACCATCAACAACATTCGCTTCAGCCTTACGTTTTTCAGTCTCATAATGCTTTCTCCTGAAAAAATTAGTATTTGGTTAGACAGAAAATAGATTTAATCTAAAAATTACCCCCTCAAAATAATTCCTTCCCCCCTTGTGGGGAAAGGTTGTGATGGGGGCATTACAAAAAATTTCGGGATGAATATAAGGGAAAGTATTTAAGAAGTCAAGAATTTTTTCACAAATTAAATGGATTTTATTTTTTTTAGATTTAATAAGTATAATATAATGAAATAATTAAATAATTTTTATTGCCATCTTTATTTTACTTCCCTTACTATCCTTAGTCCATCGATTCATAAATTGAGGTTAGTTATGGGTAGATGGGCTTCCTCTGGTTGACATACCTCAAATGTTTTAGTAAAATTAATGAAAAAGATTGCTAGGGGAGCTCATTGGGCTGAGAGTCCCTACCTTTAGGGTAGGGAGACCCTCCGAACCTGTTTGGGTAATTCCAGCGAAGGGAAGCGGGAAATGAAAAGGAAGCCGTAATACCTCCATTGGAATTACGGCTTTTGTTTTTTATTCAGTAAGTCATTTGGTCATTAACTCATTTGGACGCAAGGACGCAAAGACACAACGACGCAAAGACTCTAAGACACTAAGACTCAGTGAACGGAAATATTGTAAAAAGGAGGATACAAAAGGAAAACATGGCACTTGATGAAAAGATTATCACTCAGGCAATTATTGATCGATATTTCAAGAAATTGAAGGAGAACCTATCAGTCGATGTGGCGATTGTCGGAGGAGGCCCTTCTGGATTGGTCTGCTCTTATTTCCTTGCAAAGAAAGGGTTTAAGGTGGCTCTCTTCGAAAGAAAACTTTCGATTGGAGGTGGAATGTGGGGTGGTGGGATGATGTTTAATGAAATTGTTGTGCAGGAAGAGGGGAAGAAAATCCTCGATAAGTTTGGGATTCAATCCTATCCATATCAAAAGGGATACTACACCGCTGATTCTATTGAAGCCATCTCAACGCTTTGTTCAAAGGCGGTAAAGTCTGGAGTAAATATTTTTAATCTGATCAGCGCTGAGGATCTCATCATCCGGGAAAATCGAGTCACTGGTTTGGTCCTTAACTGGACGGCTGTGGAAATGGCCAATTTGCATGTTGATCCTTTGACCATTCAATCGAAATTCGTTGTGGATGCCACAGGCCACGCCACAGAGGTTGTCGCCATCCTCCAGAAGAAGAATGATATCAGACTTTTTACAGAGACAGGTAAGATTGTCGGCGAAAAGTCCTTGTGGGCGGAGGCAGCCGAGAAGGATACGATGGCCAATACGAGAGAGGTTTTTCCGGGGCTCTATGTATGCGGTATGGCAGCCAATGCCACTTTCGGGTCATATCGAATGGGCCCTATCTTCGGGGGGATGCTCCTCTCAGGTGAGAAGGTAGCTTCTTTAATTGTAGAGGAGTTACGGAAATGAAACGAATACTGACGATTGCTGGATCAGATTCTGGGGGCGGGGCAGGGATTCAGGCGGATCTTAAAGCGATCACACTGCTCGACGGCTTCGGAATGAGCGTGATCACCGCCCTCACTGCACAGAATACCTTGGGGGTTCAGGCGATCCATGAAGTTCCTCCCTCCTTTGTTGAGAAACAGATCGATTCTGTTCTCTCGGACATCGGTGCTGATGCCATCAAGACGGGGATGCTGGCAAACCGAAAGATTGTCGAGGTGGTGGCTAAAAAGATTGAGCAATACGGCGTGGAAATAGTGGTGGTCGATCCAGTGATGGTCTCCAAGAGCGGAGCCCCCTTGCTTCGAAAGGATGCCCAAGAAGCACTCATCAAGCGGTTGATCCCTCTGGCGACAGTGGTCACCCCGAATCTTTTTGAGGCCTCTGTTCTCACAGGCCGGAGGGTGAATTCGCTCGAGGGGATGAGGAAGGCCGCCGTTCAGATCTGGGAACTGGGGGCAAAACATGTGGTTCTGAAAGGAGGTCACTTAAAAGGAAAGGCGATTGATATCCTCTTCGATGGGGAAAATTATGCCGAGATTGAAGGCCCAAAGGTTAAGACGAAGCATACCCACGGGACTGGCTGTACCTTTGCCTCGGCCATTGCCACACTTCTGGCCAGAGAAGAGAGCGTCCCGGAAGCGGTGAGAAAGGCCAAGATCTTCATCACCATGGCGATCCAGTCCGGCCTCAGTCTCGGAAAAGGGACAGGTCCTACCAACCCTTCTGCTTATGTTCTGAGGGAGATGGAGCGGTATCGAGTGATCCAGGAGTTAAAGAGAGCGGTAGAAGTATTGAAAGAGGAAAAGATCGGGCACCTCATTCCAGAGGTCTCATCCAACTTAGGGTATGCCCTTCCCTATGCTGAAGAGATTGGAGATGTAGCTGCCTTTCCTGGAAGGATTGTCCGATTCAACGATTCGGTGGCCACTTGTAGTGATCCTGAATTCGGCGCTTCCCGGCATGTGGCCAATATTATCCTGACAGTCATGAAATTTTATCCTGAGTATTGTTCAGCTATGAACATCCGGTATTCGCAAGAGATGGTGACCCTATTGAAAGACAAAGACTTTCTCGTCACCCATTTTGATCGGAGGCTTGAGCCGAAGAGAGTGAAAGAGAGAGAGGGTTCTTCCCTGGAGTGGGGGGTTGGAGAGGTTCTAAGAAGAATGAAGAAGGTTCCTGATTTCATCTACGATGAAGGCGATGTCGGCAAAGAACCCATGATACGGGTGCTGGGAAGAAACCCCATGGAAGTCGTCAATAAAATATCGAAAGCAGTAAGCAGAAAGTAGGCAGAAGGCAGTAGGCAGTAGAAATAAATTCATATTATGCTGACAACAGCTTTGTGCTTAATGCTTTCTGCCTACTGCCTTGTGCAATCTGGAAGTTTAGGAGGTGAAGGATATGACGCAAAGGACAGAAGCCCTAAAAGGCGCCATTACAAAAGAGATGAAGAGTGTGGCGAGAGATGAGGAAGTGTCCTCGGAATGGCTCCGAGAAAAGATTGTCTCTGGTCGGGTCGTCATCCCGGCCAATCGAAATCATCAAGGCGTAAAACCTTTAGGGATTGGCGAGGGGCTCCGGATCAAGGTGAATACGAACCTTGGAACTTCCTCTGACCATGTCGATTTAGAAGAAGAGTTGAAAAAACTTGAGATCTCGATTCAAGCCGGGACCGATACCGTGATGGACCTGAGCACGGGCGGAGATATTGATGCCATCCGTAAGGAGATCCTTCGCCATTCTCCTATCCCTGTTGGAACGGTTCCCATTTATGAAGCAGCTATTAAGGCGGCCAAGAAGAGGAAAGCTCTTGCTAAGATGAAGGTGGAAGACCTCTTCGAGGTCATTGAGCGTCAAGCAGAAGAGGGCGTTGACTTTATCACGGTTCATTGCGGCGTGACTCGGAATGCGGTCGAGAGGCTGAGAAGCGCTCATCGGCTATTGGGAGTGGTCAGCCGGGGAGGGTCTTTCCTCATTGAATGGATGATTTACAATGGTCGAGAAAATCCGCTCTATGAACATTACGATCGCCTTTTAAAAATTGCTAAAAAATATGATGTGACTTTGAGCCTGGGAGACGGATTGAGGCCCGGCTGTCTGATAGATGCCACAGACCGACCTCAGGTGGAGGAGACGATCGTTCTCGGAGAATTGACAGAAAGGGCATGGGCAGAAGGCATTCAGGTGATGATCGAGGGGCCAGGCCATGTCCCGCTTGACCAGATTGAAGCAAACGTCCTTTTGGAAAAGAGATTATGCAAGGGGGCTCCCTTCTATGTACTCGGGCCATTGGTGACCGATGTCTCTCCAGGATACGATCACATTACCTGTGCCATTGGCGGCGCCATTGCAGGCAAGGCAGGAGCAGATTTCTTGTGTTATGTGACCCCATCAGAACATCTGAAGTTACCTTCTGTCGAGGATGTCCGGGAGGGTGTGATTGCTACAAGGATTGCCGGTCATGCGGCTGACATCGCACGGGGAAACAAGAGAGCCTTTCAAAGAGATGTCGAGATGGCGAAGGCTCGAAAGGCTTTTGACTGGGAGAGACAGATCGAGCTTTCGATTGATCCAGAAAAGGCGAGGCGTTACCACGAAGAGGGAAAGTCTGGCGAAAAGGATGTCTGCACCATGTGTGGAGAGTTCTGCGCCATCAAAAGGGTAAAAGATTTTTTTGAGGATTCATAATTGCGGATTTCAGGATGCGGATTGAGGGATAAATATTTCTGAGTATCCGATTGCAGATTGCGGAATGCGGAATTATATTTCAGAGCTAAGGGCTTTGAGCTCGAAGTTTTTTAAGCCATTTATTCACTCCTTTTTGATGTCAAATCCCTCTACGTCTTTTTCATCCCATGGGTTTTTACTAATTGTGGGGTAGTAGTGGACTAGAGCTCCATCGAAGCCCATTTGTGCCAGATCGAGATCTACACCTAAGTAGAGGGTGAAGATCGGCGCTGAGATCTCCCTTTTTTGGAGCTTCCTTACGAATCGATCAGGTAATAGATGATGACCTATTAGATATTGAAATGTTGAGTGACTATCCCCATTGGAGATGACATATCTGGATTGGATCTCCTCTCCTCCCTCAATCTGAACCGCCCGGGCCTTCCCTTAGCCGCCAGGTTTTGAGGATTGCTCACAGATCAGCGCCCTGAGCCCCTCCTTAGCCAAAAGGGTACCACAGCTCAGTCCCCCCATCCCTGCACCGATGACAATGATATCGTATCTCTTGACGTTCATCATAGTTCTTCTTCAAAAACATTAAAGGGATTGAAATAGTAGACGTATTTGTATTATAATAAATCCATTAACCAAGTGTAATAGTAAGAATTGTATCTCGTAGACGCTGCTATATCCCCCAACAACTTCTTCCTGTGATGGATGCTCGACTGGGAGAATTTGGAAAGATGACCTTCCTCGAAAGTCCTGTTCCACACGGGGATTTGAATGTGGTGAGTGTGGAAATCAATGCGAGGTGATCGAGCTTCTGGTGGACCATCAAGTGGCGGCCTGCTGGGGCGATCTCTGCAAACGCTATCGGCATTCCCATATTGATTAATTGCAGATTGCAGATTGAAAAATGTGAAATTTGAAATCTAAATGTAGATGGAGATTCTTTTGGCGATCCAGGATATCTGGCATCACATCAAAAAACATCGTTTGGGCATCCGGACGCTCCTCCGTTTTCTAAGAGACCACTTCGGGGGTTAACCCTGTTGTTCATTCGGAGATTTTCAAGTGAAATGTTGACATTTTATTTATAAATGTGAGAGGATTTGTTATATGTTAGAGGTCAAAGGGCTCTTAAAGAGTTTTGGCGGAGTTCAGGCGGTAAATGATTGTTCCTTGAATGTCCAAAAGGGATCGATCACAGGACTCATCGGACCGAATGGAGCAGGGAAGACCACCCTCTTTAACCTCATCACCGGTTTTTACAAACCCGATGGGGGTGAAATCCTTTTTAAGGGGAACCGGATTGATGGCCTGCCCCCCCATCAGATTTTTAGAAGAAGGATCTGCCGAACCTTTCAGATCACCCGCGAGTTTGCTCACATGACCCTGCTCGAGAATCTCATGGTGATGCCGGAGAACCAATTGGGTGAGAAGATTTGGAACGCATGGTTTCGAAATGAGGGAGTCCGAAAACAAGAACAGATCTTCCGGGATAAGGCCTTAGAGGTTCTGGAGTTTGTAGAATTGATTCATCTCAAAAATGAATACGCTAAAAACCTCTCTGGCGGGCAGAAGAAGTTATTGGAGCTTGCCAAGACTCTGATGGCCGATCCACAATTAATCCTTTTGGATGAGCCCGGAGCAGGGGTGAATCGAACCCTGATGAGGAAATTGGTGGAGAATATAAAGAGCCTATGTCTGGATAGGGGAGTTACTTTTCTCATCATCGAACATGACATAGATCTCGTAATGAATCTATGCAATCCTGTCATCGTCATGAGTGAGGGGAAAAAGCTCTCAGAGGGGACTCCGGATGAGATCAGGGGCGACGAACGCGTATTGGAGGCCTACCTCGGAGGACAGTATCGGTGAGTCTATTAAAAGTAACCAACATCATAGCGGGATACGGGGAGACGGAGATCCTTCAAAACGTCTCCGTTGAAGTCCTGGAAAGAGAGATCGTCTCCATTATCGGTCCAAACGGGGCGGGGAAGTCAACGCTCCTGAAGACCATTTTTGGACTCCTTACTCCCAAGAAAGGATCCGTCAAATTCCAGGATGAAGAGATCACGGGGCTCAGTCCAGATAGGATCGTTAGCAGGGGGATGGGTTATGTCCCGCAGGTCGAAAATGTATTCCCCTCTTTGACGATTCATGAAAATTTAGAGATGGGGGCCTTCATCCGGAAGGACGTATATCAACCTAAACTGGATGAAATCTATTCCCTCTTTCCCATGCTCCTGAAGAGGCAGACGGAGAAGGTGGGGAGACTTTCCGGCGGGATGAGACAGATGGTCGCCATGGGAAGGGCATTGATGCTCGATCCGAAGGCCCTCCTATTGGATGAGCCCACCGCAAGCCTTGCTCCATTGCTGGTGGGAGTGATCTTCGAAAAGATCATGGAAATCAATCGGACAGGTGTGGCGATGATGATTGTAGAGCAGAATGCAAGAGAGACCCTTAAAATATCGGATCGGGGCTATGTCTTAGCCATGGGCCGAAAAGTGTTTGAGGATACCGGAGAAGCCCTGTTGAAGAATGAGGAGATTGGAAAGCTCTATCTCGGAGGTTAAAATTTGGCTGAACTGTTTGTTTACGGGATAGTCCTTGGAAGCATTATCGCCTTGGGCTCCATTGGCCTCACTCTGGTCTTTGGCATCCTTCGTTTTGCCAACTTCGCCCATGGTGACCTGATGACGGCAGGGGCTTACGTAGCGCTTTTTTTAGTCACCGATCTTTTCAGATGGTTGGGGATTTCGAACGAAAATTTGGGTCCCCTTTCCCTTGGCTGGAGGATGGTTTTTGCATTTCCTATTTCGATGATCACCATTGCCGTTCTCGCCATCCTTCTAGATTATATTTTATATCAACCCTTGAGAAGGAAAAGAAGCAGTACTGTCGTCTTAGCCATGGCTTCATTGGGGACTTCTTTCATCATTCAGATGATCGTTCTCATCCTCTGGGGTGGAGATTCCCTCTTTTATAAACCCGGAATCCTCCGGCCAGCATTAGAGTTATCTTTTGGGATTAAGATTAGGCCCGATCAGATCTTTATTATTTTAGTCGTCTTATTCTCGATCACCGCTC
Source organism: Deltaproteobacteria bacterium CG03_land_8_20_14_0_80_45_14 (assembly GCA_002780715.1). GTDB lineage: Bacteria > Desulfobacterota > BSN033 > BSN033 > UBA1163 > UBA1163. The sequence goes on along the minus strand of PEUO01000191.1, from coordinate 8,436 downwards.
TTCATTTTTTTCTGAAATACACTAAAATGGGAAAAGCGATGCGGGCCACGGCAGATAATCCGGAATTGGCCCGAATTACAGGAATTGACACAGGTCGGATCATCCAATGGACCTGGGGAATCGGAGGGGCAATGGCTGCCATTGGGGGAATCCTCTATGGCATTGATGTCCAACTCCATCCAGGGATGGGCTGGGGATTTCTTCTGCCCCTCTTCGCTGCGACCATTTTAGGGGGGATTGGAAATATGTATGGAGCTCTCATTGGAGCCTTGGTGATGGGCGTTGTTCAACAGCTCTCCACGGCCTATCTTTTACCGACTTACAAGTCTGCAATAGCTTTCATCATCATGATCTTGATTCTCTTGATCAGACCCCAGGGGATCTTTGGAGGTCGGACCTGATGGAGATCGGAGGAATCGTTGCCTATCTGGTATCGCTGGCCATCCTGGCAGGAATCTATGCGGTCTTCACCTTGGGTCTGAATATCCAGTGGGGTTACACAGGTTTGTTCAACATCGGCATTGCAGGATTTTTCTGTATCGGGGCTTATGCCTCGGCCTTGATTACGACCCCCATGCCTACAGGGATTTATGCTCAATATGTTCATCAAATCTTTGGATGGAACCTTCCCTTTGTCTTCGGAATACTGGGCGCGGCCCTTGTCTGTGGGTTCATTGCCTTTCTCATCGGGATTCCTACGTTAAGATTGCGGGAAGACTATCTGGCCATCGCTACCATTGGAATCGCTGAGACTATCCGGTTGGTCTTCAATAATGAGCAGTGGCTCGCCAATGGACCGAGGGGGCTGATGGGATTGCCTCAACCCCTTCAGGAATGGATCGATCCGAAACATTATAATTACATTTATTTGGTTATTGTTTTGTTGATTATGGTGATCGTCTATCTATTGATTGAACGGGGAATTCGATCCCCTTGGGGTCGAGTGTTGAGGGCGATTCGAGAGGACGAGGTCTCCGCAACGATGAGCGGCAAAGACATCTTCCATTTCAAAATGCAATCATTAATTTTTGGATCAATGGTCATGGGCATCGGAGGCGCCCTTTATGCTCATTATACCAAGGCGATCTCCCCAGATGTCTTCACTCCTCTCTATGGAACCTTTATCATCTGGGTGATGTTGATGGTGGGAGGGAGTGGAAATAATAAAGGGGCTATCCTCGGAGCCTTTGTCGTCTGGGGAATCTGGACCGGCACCAATTTCATGACCGATCTTTTACCCTATACCCTGAAGGCCAGGGCTCCTTATATCCGCTTCCTTCTCATTGGAATCCTTCTCGAGGTCATTCTCATCTATAGGCCACAAGGTCTTCTTGGGGAGGAGAAAAAGATTTCAAAAATGATAGATTAGAAAGAGAGGCTTGGGAGGTCCCCAAAGGACCTCCCAAGAAGAAGTCATTCCTTGGGGATCTGATACTCCAACCTGACCGTAATGATGTCTCCGCCTTTATATTGCCAGACTTCGATGGGAGTAATGACATCTCCATTGGCATCGAAATCCACCGAACCTGAGGCCCCTTCATAATTGATCTTCTTCCCTTTATCGAGGAGTTCGAAGGCCTTTTTGAATTCGCCGGGTTTGATTACTTCACCTGGTGGATTAGCAACGGCGCGGAGATTATCCCGAATATTTTTTGAGTTGATGGGCAAACCCTTTGCCTTGCAGGCGTAAGCCGCCAGCCCGATCACGGAAACCGCATCGTATCCATTTGTGATATAAGGCAGTGGAGGAAGCTTGCCGAATTGTTTCGTGTAATCTCCAACAAAAATGTCATAGGCATCGCCCTTTGCCGATGCAGCCACTGTTCCATATTGGCCCTCGACATTGGGCGCTCCCACAGCCTTAATGATGTCGACAGATTTTGTCCCATCACAATAGAGGAAATTTTTGAATTTAAAGAATTCGATCGCCTCTTTGATGTAAACCTTTCCATGTTCTGGGTAACTGAAGGCGCATAGTACAGCAGGCTTCTTTCCCATGGCTTTCTTCAGTTCTGCAGTATAAGACTCCGCAGCCTTTTCATCATGGGGGACCATCGCTAGCACCTTACCGCCCCGTTTCTCAAAGGATTTCTTAAACTGCTCAGCGAGACCCTGACCATAGGGATTGTTCACATAGAGGACGGAGGCAGTCTTATGTCCCAGCTCCCTTGCCAGCTTGCCAGCGATAACACCCTGAAGCGCATCCGAAGGACAAGTGCGGTAGAGGAGGTCTTTCCCTTTATCAGCGGGAAGGATTGAAATAAGTGGAGAGGTGGAAGCCGGGGAGATCTGAACCACGCCATTAGGGATAGTGACAGATTCTGCCACAGGGATGGTCACCCCGCTGGCCAATGATCCGACAATTCCCAGGACTTTATTGATCTCCACCAATTTTTTGGCTGCATTGGTACCAGGGATAGCAGAAGTCTCACTATCCTCATTGAAGAGTTTCACATCGAGTCCAGCCCCCTTAAATTGTTTGGCAGCCAGTTCGCACCCATTCTTAATATTCGGACCGAATTCCTTGAGAGGGCCGGTGTAATCGAGAAGGGTTCCAATCCTCACCTCCTGGGCCATCGAAGTACCGGAAAAGATGAAAAAACATAGACATAACGATAATACAAACAGATACTTAAGCATATTTTTCCCTCCTTTCAATCGAAGAAATAACTGTTGAAAAAAATTTCACCCCCTTTCTGTTTAAGATTAGCTATTAAAATATCTAAAGTTTTTCCTTCTGTCAATATAAAAGTTATCGCCGAGCAGGGCCTCGACAGTCCTCTTCTTTAAAAACCGTCTCAGCCAGAGCCACACCTAATCCACCATCCGAACAGTCATTTGGCATTTGGATTTTGACATTTGACATTGTCTATATATTTCTTAACAGCATTGAGGCCTCTCCAGAGATGGGCTTCTTCATGGGGTTCGATGGTGTAAAGAGGGTTCAGTTTCAATTGTGAAAGGAGGGTAAAGAATTGGTTGAAATCGAATCCTCCTTCCCCCACAGGGAGATGTTCATCCATCTCTTTGTGATTGTCGTGGAGGTGAACCTCGCTCAGAAATCCTCCCAGGGCTTCCATCCAAACGGGGAGAGGGGTCTTGCTGAACACATGATGGTGGCCTGTGTCGAAACAGAATCGGAAATGGGGCGAATGGATTTCTTCTAAAAGATTTTTGATGGGATCGGGAGTTTCTTCAAAAACATTTTCAATCGCCAGGGTCAGCCCCATCTTCTCTGCCTTCTTGACCAGGGGCCTCCAGGTTTTAAGACTGCTCTCAAACCAAATCTTGACATTTCCATTAAATTTCCATTTCTCGTACCCTGGATGAAAGACGATCATCTTGGGTTTGAAGAGTTGTGCTAATTCGATCGTCTTCAAGAATCGGTCAAAGGTCACCTCTTTGATCCTTCGATCCACTCCTCCAGGGCTTAAATCCATGAACGGACCATGGAGGGTGATCTCCAATTGGTTTTCTTGGAGAGTCTTAGACAAATGTTGAACATCTTTTTCATGACAGGCATCCAAATCTTCTGCACTGAAATAGATTTCAGGATGGATTCGGTTCTCGATTGCAAAATCAATGCGATGAAGAAGCATGGAGTAGGGCACATTAATGTGGATGACAGTCATGGTGGGTTTCTCCGGTTTCTTGGGTTTTTAGGGTTTCTTGGGTTATCTGGTTGATTTAGTTTATCTGGTCTGTCTGGTTACGTCTACAAAAAGAACAAGAGAAACCAAAGAAACTAAAAAAACGAGAGAACCGGGATAGACCATTTTATATCATGCTATAAGGCTAAACTCAATTCCTTCCCTCTTGTCGTAGGCGACTAAGGTTTTCAGAAATTCGAGTTCCACGATCCGTCCTTTAAAAAACTATTATAACCTAAATTGAACGATTTTTTGACGATTTATGATGGACTCGTAAAAAGTCCCAAAACCGTCACTCCGGCGGAAGCCGGAGTCCAGACGTCGTTCCTGCGAAGGCAGGAAACTATAAAAAGGAACTGGATTCCTGTTTTCACAGGAAACCCTGGATTCCTGCTTTCGCAGGAATGACCAAGAATGGCGTTTTCCTACTTTTTACGAGATCATCTATAGTGACCGACAATTTTCAGTTCGGAGTTCGCCTGCCTGCCGCAGGCAGGGAGTAATGAGTTCGGAGCATTTTTTAAAATATTTTGTTTAATTTACCCCGTTAGAAATAATGCCCCGCTGATCTGCAGCGGGTTAGATTTTAGAATAATTCCGGCGGGGTTTAATGCCCCGCTGGAATTTCTAACGGGGTTTACTTTTCTGCGAACTACGAACTCATAACTCCAAACTAACACACCATTGCAATAGAAAGAAAAATTATGCTATAAATCCTCACAGGAGGATTTATGTTTAATATCGGAATTCCCGAATTATTGATCATTGTGGCCATTGCGCTGATTGTATTCGGGCCTAATAAACTTCCAGAGTTGGCCAAAGCTTTTGGAAGGGCGATGAGGGAGTTTAAGAAGGCGACCGAAGAGGTGAAGGAAAGTTTTGAAGCCGAAACGAAGGATCTCGAAGAACTGAAGGGCACCCTCACCGAAGAGAAAGAAAAATTTCTCGCTGATATGGTTGAAGGAGCATCGGAGATTGCGGAGGAGACCTCCACTCCTTCAGAGGCTACCACAGAGAGGATCACAGAAACTGAGGCCTCTGCTCTTGCAGAGACCCCCCCCATAGAAGAAGCTTCGTCCTCATCCGAAGGTGACAAAATCGAAGAGGAAAAGAAGGAGGAACCCGAAGGGGCAAAAGAAGGGATCCCTTCCCATGGATGAGAAGAAACTTCCTTTAACCTCTCACCTTCAAGAACTGAGGAAGCGACTCATTCTTTCATTTATCGCTATTGGGGTCGGTTTTTTTGTTTGCTACGCCCTTAAAGAGCCTCTCTTCGATATCCTCGCTGCGCCTCTTCAGAAAGTGATGCCGACCGGTAGTAATTTAATCTTCACCAGCGTAGCCGAAGCCTTTTTTACTTATATGAAGGTGGCGTTTATTGCAGGGATTATCCTAACCTCGCCCTTCATCCTTTACCAAATCTGGGCCTTTATTGCACCGGGTCTTTATCAAAAAGAGAAAAAATATGTGATCCCTTTTGTCCTCGGTGGTTCATTCTTTTTTATCCTTGGGGTTCTCTTTGGATATTATATTACCATTCCCATCGGCTTTAAGTTTCTTTTAGGTTACACCACTGACTTCATCAAGCCCATGCCAAGCATGAAAGAATACCTATCTTTCAGCATCAAATTCTTATTGGTCTTCGGCCTCGTCTTCGAATTTCCTGTGGTCTTGGTGCTTCTGGCAAGGATCGGAGTGGTCGATGCAAAGATGATGGCCCGACAGAGGAAATATGCCATTCTCCTAATCTTCATTTTTGCTGCGGTCATGACACCGCCCGATATTATTTCTCAAGTGCTCATGGCCCTTCCTTTAATGGGTCTCTATGAGTTAAGCATCCTGCTTTCTAAAATTTTTGGGAAAAAGTCTACACCGGTTCCTTCCGAAGGTGGTGGGAATAAGGTAGAATCCCCGGCTTCCACTTGATCAATCATGGCTGAATCCTCATACAAAATTACTCGATGGCCCAAGAAGGAGAGACCCAGAGAACGGCTTCTTCAACATGGTCCTCAGCCCCTCACCGAAGCAGAACTTTTAGGCATTTTACTTGGAAAAGGGACCAGAAAGAAGACGGCCATTGATTTGGCAAGGGAACTTTTAGATCAATACGAATCTCTTGAGAAGCTCTTCTCTCGCTCCCCTTCGGAGTTGATGAAGGTGAAGGGCATTGGATCTGCCAAGGCCGCTACCCTCTCTGCCGCCTTTGAGCTGGTGAGAAGGATTCAATCCCAGAGGAATATCCCCAAGGGATCTTTTAAGCGATCTTCAGAGGTGGCAAACCACTACCTTCCTCTGATGAGAGATTTAAGAAAAGAGGTTTTTAAAATTCTTCTTCTCAACCGGGCGAATCGTTTGATTAAGGAAGTGACGATCTCGGAAGGGACACTCGAGGCGAGCCTTGTCCATCCCCGAGATGTCTTTCACGAGGCTCTCTTAGAACTTGCGGCAGGGGTCATTTTGATCCACAATCACCCGAGTGGAAATCCGAGCCCCAGTGAAGAGGATCTTCAGATCACCAAACAATTAGTGGAGGCGGGTCGGCTTCTTGGGATCAAGGTTTATGATCATATCATCTTGGCAGGGGAGAGCTATCGAAGTCTCGCCGACGATGGACTACTTTAAATACAGGGTTCAAGGGGTCAAGTGGTCGAGGGTTCAAGTGAAAAATGAAAACTTTAAGTATAAAAAGTTGGGCGGTAAACCCTAGGACCCTGGAATCCTCGAACCCTAGAACCCTTTTTTTTTGGCAGTTATGGCAAGCGTTCTGGTCACGGATGGGCACTTTAGAAAAACATTGGCTGTGGTTCGATCCCTTGGTCGCAGAGGGATTCACGTCACAGTCGGAGAGCGGACATTCCTTAATACCTCCTTCTTTTCGAAATATTGCGCCAAACGTCTCGTCTATCCTTCACTACGGCGATTCCCAAATCAATTTGTCGAATTTCTTCTAAAGGAGGTTAAGAAGAATCCTTATGATTGCCTCTTCCCGATGGAAGAGGAGACTCTGCTTTTGTTGGCAAAATATCATTCTGAAATCTCTCAATATACCTACCTTCTCAGTCCTGATTTGAAGAAGATCGAATTCGTTCGAGATAAAAGAAACCTGATGGAGTTTGCAGGGACTCATGGAATCCCAACACCTAAGACATTTTATCATCCCCCCTCCTCTACCCTGTGGAGTAATGAAACAAACTCCACAGGGCGAGCCCTCCCCCTTGATTCTATCCCCATCCCGGCGGTCATCAAACCCCGAATCAGTTCGGGGTCCTTTGGTATTGTCTATGTGAAAAAAAAGGAGGATCTCATCCCCTCTTATCAAAGCGTCCACGAACGATATCCTTTTCCAATCATTCAGGAATGGATTCCTGATGGAGGGGGAACCTATGGTCTCTCTGCTCTTTTTGATGAGGCTTCAAACATTAAGGCTGCCTTTGTCCACAAAAAGTTGAGAATGTACCCAGTTCAAGGAGGTCCCAGCACATTGCGGGAAGGGGTTGAACATTCTCAGATGATGGAGTTGGGCCTCTCCCTTCTTAGATCATTAAATTGGGTAGGTGTGGGCATGGTCGAATTCAAAGTGGACCCAAGAGATGGGATTCCGAAACTGATGGAAGTCAATCCCCGTTTCTGGGGCTCATTGCAACTGGCTATTATCTCTGGAGTTGATTTTCCCTATCTCATTCTGAGGATGGCCAGGGGGGAAAGGTTGGAACCCATTCTTCGCTATAAAGTGGGGAAGCGCTGTCGCTGGCTCCTCCTGGGTGACATTCTCCATTTTCTTAACAATCCAAATCGTTTTCATCTCCATCCCTCCTTCTTCCATTTCTTTGACCCTCAGACCTCCTATGATATCATTTCAAAAGATGATCCACTTCCAATATTGGGATCGGCTGCAACCTTTTTTACCTTCCTCTATGATCCGGAGATGAAACGATTTTTAGGGAGGCGGTGAGAGAGCCAATGGGGATAAAAATAGCAGCTATTTAAGATGTTCAAACGGAGGTAGATACCCATAGCCTTTTTAACTTAAAATTCCAATTTCCAAATCCCAATGTCCAAATAAATTCCAATTTCAAATGACCCAAACAATTTTATTTGATGTTTAGAATTTGGGTAATTAGATTTATTTGAAGTTTGTTGTTTGGTATTTGGTGCTTTGCGGGTCATCATATTCGGAAACATTAGATTAATTTTATGCAGTGCTCAAAAAGAATCTGTATACTCATTCCTGCTTATAATGCCCAAGAGACTCTTGGTTCTGTCTTAAAAAAGATTGAACCTCTCAAGATCGATACCCTTGTCGTCAATGATGGATCTTTAGATGAGACAAAGAGAGTAGCTTCAGAAAATGGAGTTCAAATACTGGAACATCCCCTTAATCTTGGGAAGGGAGCCGCCCTCCAGACGGGGTTCCAATACATCCTCCAAAAGGACTATCAGGTCGTCATCACTCTGGATGCCGATGGTCAACATGATCCTTCAGAAATCCCGTCCCTTCTCAAGATTTATCAAAGCGTCAAACCCGATATCCTCGTCGCCTCTCGGGCCGCAGAATTTGGGAGGATGACCTTCCTCCGTCGGTTCTGGAATCGTTTGGGGGTGAAGGCAGTCGCACGGCTTTGTCATTCAGATATTACGGATAGTCAATCCGGTTTTCGGCTGATTCGGGCAAAAGTATTGAAAGAAGTCAGCCTCTCTACGTCTCGATTTGAAACAGAGTTGGAGCTCTTGATTAAGGCTTGCAAAAAAGGGTTCAGTGTGTTATCTGTTCCTATCAATACGCAAA
>PEUO01000072.1:11807-18681 GCA_002780715.1 Deltaproteobacteria bacterium CG03_land_8_20_14_0_80_45_14 | reverse complement strand
AATTTCTTTCCCGGTATCCATTTTCTCATGAAGGACAATTCTATCCATGGCAGGTCGGAGACTCGACTCTACGAGAGGATTTTCCCTTTTTTTTCTTCTTCTCTTCTTTGGCTCCTTCCTCTCCCCCCCCTTCAAACTCCTTGATCTTCATTCCCAATTCTCGAAGTTTTTCGTCCACCAGGCCATTCACTGTCCCCTCTTTCAAACGCCCATCCTCCAATCTCTCACCAGCCTCCACACCCGTGAGAATCTCAATTCCTTGGTCGATGGTCTTAACTGGATAGATATGGAATTTCCCCTCCTTCACTGCCTCCACCACATCCTTCCTCAGCATCAGATCATCCACATTGAGATGGGGAATCATCACCCCTTGCTTACCGGTTAATCCTTTCGCCTTGCAGACATCGAAGAATCCTTCAATCTTTTCGTTCACACCGCCGATGGGCTGAATCTCTCCTTTCTGATTGACCGAACCGGTCACAGCAATGTCTTGTCGTAGGGGAAGTTCAGAGATGCTTGAAAGCAAAGCATAAATCTCTGTGGAGGAGGCGCTGTCTCCATCGACCCCACTGTAAGACTGCTCAAAGCAGATGCTGGCGCTCATGGTAATCGGTTTATCCTGCGCATATTTTCCTCTGAGATATCCGGCGAGGATATAGACCCCTTTGTTATGCGTCGGGCCGCTCATCTCCGCCTCCCTTTCAATATTGATGATCCCGGCCTTCCCCATGGAAGTTTTGACCGTGATCCGAGAGGGCTTGCCGAACATATAGTCCCCAAGATTATAGACGGAGAGGCCGTTGACCTGGCCTACCACCATCCCGTCGGAGTCAATGAGAATGGTTCCATCATCGATCATCTCTTGAATCTTCTCCTCGATGAGGTTCACTCGGTAAGCCCTCTTCTCAATTGTCTTATCCACTTGTTTCTCAGTCACCACATCACTTCCGTCTTTCTCTGCCCAGTAGTTCGCTTCCCTCAAGAGGTCGGCAACAAGGTGAAAGCGCGTTGAAAGTTTCTTCTGCCTTCCCGCAATTCTCACTCCATACTCAATCACCGCTGCAATCCCCGAGTTATCGAAGGGTCTTAATTTGTCCTGATCACAAATTTTCCGAATAAAGGAAGCATACTGTTGAATCCTTTCATTGTCCTTATTCATTACCGAATCGAAGTCTGCTTTGATTTTGAAAATCTTTTTGAAATCATCGTCTAAGCTGTAAAGAAGGTAATAGATATGGGTATCTCCGATCATGATCACTTTTGTATTGCAATCAATGGGCTCCGGTTTGAGGGCAGAAGTGGAAAAGAAGTAAAGGGGGTCATAGGTCTGAATCTCGATGACCTGGTTTTTCAACGTCCTTTTCAAAGCTGGCCAAACCCCTGGCTCCATGAGGGCATCCAGAACATTGAAGATCAAATAACCTCCATTGCCTCTTAAGAAGGAACCTGCTTTGATATGGAGGAAGTCGGTCTTCCAGATTCCTGACCGCTCAACGACCCGCTCAACGGTGCCAAAAATATTTCGGTAGTTCGGCGTTGTCTCTACGATGATGGGCGCTCCCTTTGTCTCCGAATTGTCCACCAACACATTCGCTTGGTATTCACTGAATGAGTCAACCTGCTGAGGCATCACCAACCCGGGGAGTGGCGGCGGGGTTTCTTCCTTTTCTCTGAAACGGCCGAGATTGGCTAAAATATCTTCCTGGACTTCATCCAGATATTGTTGAACCTTCTCGAAGTTGAACTTCTCCTTAATATCGGAAATGGAGTCTTTGATTGCTGGAGAGATCACCTCATTGTCCAGAGAGGTCAGCTCTTCCTTGATTTCCTTCTCCGCTTTCCGGGTCTCTTTAAAGATATCCTCCAATTCATTGATCAGTCCCGTTTGCTTTCCTTTAATCTTTTCCAGTTCCTCTTTAGAGAACTTATCCTCCTCCACCATTGTCTCCAACTGATCAATGTTGACAGGGTTCCCTTCGACTAAGGGGAAGATCCCAGGACGTGAATAAGGGCCCATTTGAATCTGAACCAGAGCAAAACCTTCTTTATTTACCTTCTTCTCAAACTCCCGGAACATCTCAGCCTGTCTGTTCCGAAATTTTTCAACTACCTCTTTCTTTTTATTGAGATAGGTTTCGTTCTCAAAGATTAAGGGGATTTTCTTTTTCAGAGTTTCGATCAAGTTCTCCATCTCTTTTTTGAACGCATTTCCTTGCCCGGCAGGAAGGCTGATCATATGGGGCATATCGGGGTTTTTGAAGTTATTGACATAGCAGAGGTCGTTGGGAATCTTTCCCTTTATGTCCATTTCGTCCATTTCTTCCAACACACATTTGATGGTGGTAAAACGGCCAGTCCCTGCCAGACCGGTCACAAAGATGTTATATCCGATGCCGTTGATATCCAACCCCAATCGGATCGCCTCCAAGGCCCTATCCTGACCAATGATCTCGTCACAAGGGTGGATAGACTCAGTGGTCTTAAAAGGTAATGTATCAGGGTCACACCGCCACCTTAATTTTTCAATTGGAACTTCCTCAAACGTTTTATTCAACATAAATTCCCCCTTTTTGGTTTGAATTGCATTTTCTTCAGCTTTTAATTCTCTACCAGAACAAAAGAAAAGTCAACGAGGTTTTAAAAGTCGGCAGCAATTCTCGGTGAGTTCGCAAACTATTGAGATTCTTCCCCCGTATTAAATACGGGGTCAGAATGACAACTGGGAACTTTCGTAATGTCATTCTGAAGAGCCTGTCCTGAGCGTAGTCGAAGGAAGTCCTAGCGACTGAAGAATCCCGCTGTAATTTCACCGAGAATTGTTTTAAAAGTCGGGGGTTAAGAGTGAGGAGTGATGAGTAATGAGTTAAGAATTGTGGTTACAAGTTACGAGTTAAAAGTACAAATTTCATAAATGAAATTTGCCTTAGATGCCTTCTTTGGCGAGTTCCTGGATCAACCCTCTGCTTTTTTCCGTCACCTTCTTGGGGACTTTGACGATCACTTTGACATATTCATCCCCTTTACCTTCCCCTTGAAAATGAGGAATGCCGAGGCCCTTTAACCGCATCTTGGTATAGCTCTGAGTTCCCGAAGGAACCTTGACTTTCTTCATCCCTTCGAGGGTGGGAACTTCCATGGTCGTCCCCAGAACGGCCTCTGAAAAATTAATTTCTTTCTCCACAATAAGGTCGTCTCCTTCTCGGCTGAAGAGTGGATGCTCCCTAATGGAAACTTGAAGGTATAGATCCCCGGGAGGACCGCCGTTCCTCCCTTCCATCCCCTTTCCAGAAAGTCTAAGCTTTTTCCCAGAGGGAATGCCGCGCGGAATTTTTACGGAAACTTCCTCCATCTTTCCATTCTTCCGGTAGGAGATCCTCTTCTCTCCGCCAAAAGCAGCTTCTTCTAAAGAAATGACTATCTCATAGGCGATGTCTTCCCCCCTCTGAGGCATTCGGCCCATATCCTGATAGCCCCCTTGTCTCCCCAAAAAGTCTCCAAAATCAAAGCCGCTTCGACCTCCAAATCTGAATTCCCTCCTTCCCTTTCCCCTGAAGAGGTTGGATAATATCTCATCAAAATCAAATCCCCGGAAAATGTCTTCTTGGGTAAATCGTTGATGGAACCCTTCGGCGCCAAAGGTGTCGTATTGTTTTCGCTTCTCCTTATCGCTCAGGACGGCATAGGCTTCGTTGATCTCTTTGAAGCGTTCTTCAGCCTCTTTTTTATTGGGATTTCGGTCGGGATGATATTTCATCGCCAACTTCCGATAAGCCCGCTTGATCTCCTCATCGCTGCCATTCTTGCCCACGCCCAAAATATTGTAATAATCTTTGGCTGCCATTATTCCTTATCCTCAAGCCTCTGGTCTGACTGCCGCTTGTAGATCTCACGGATCATCCGGTTAAGATATCCCTCCGGATCATCGACTGTCTCTCGGGTTACGATAAACTCTCTTTGACCCGTCTTATCGCGGATCAACTCGAATCCATATTCATAATCTTTTGAAAGCCGCAAGAAGAGCGCCGTTCCTTTCCCCTCTTCATTCAGGATGATTTCCGTGATCCGGTTAATCGCCTCCTCGCTAAATTCGAGGTCAATTCCAGTCCGTCGTTGAAAATCCTTTTCAAACTCCTCCACCTGTTGTTGAATCTCTACCACCTCTTCAGAAACGGTATTCACATCATACCCTTTTTCAATCATTCGATTGACGATGAGATTGATCCTCCCCTCCAAAAAAACAATTCCGTAACGTTTTTTAAATTCTGCCTCTCTGCGCAAAATGGACTCCTTCAAGGTCATCTTCTCGCTGGAAAGGAGCGCTTCAAACTTTCCCAGCATCTCCGGATTGGAGGGGTCCTGAAGCAATCGTTCCAACTCCCGCTGTGGATTTTCTACCACCGCTCGTGTGACGACAAACTTCCGGATATCGGTGGAGGGTAGTCGCTTTTCAAATTTGATGAGAACTTTTTCCACGGCGCTGACCAGCCCTCTTGCACCGGTCTTTTCTTCATGGGCTTTCACGGCCAGTTCATAAAGGGCTTCATCTTCGAACTGAATGTCAATCCCGTAGGATTTAAAATCCTTCTTCTTTCCAAGGGTGATGGGATTATTGGGATTTTTGAGTATCGCATAGAGGTCATCGACCTCCAGTTTTTCAAAAACGGTGGTCACCGGAAGCCTCCCGATGAACTCCGATTCGAATCCAAAGGTCATGAGATCCTCAGCCTTCACCTGTTTGAGGTACTCGGCCCGTTCGTCTTTCGAGCGGATCTCAGCCCCGAAACCAATGCCCTCCTGATTCAAACGTTTCTTGCTGAGATCCTCCAGACCATTGAAGGCCCCACTCATGATAAAGAGGATGTTCTTGGTATTGATTGTCCGTTTCTCCCTTTTACCTGTCTTCCGGTAATGTTCGATAGCCTCCAGCTGAGAGATAGGGTCGTGGGGGACTTTAAGATCCACCTCTGTCTCTTCCATTGGTTTGAGCAAAGCCCGTTGAACGCCTGTTCTCGAAACATCAGGACCGATGAGGTTATTTGATGAGGCGATTTTATCAATCTCATCAACGTAAATGATTCCATACTGAGCCAGTTCAATGTCCCCGTTGACTTCGTAAACGAGATCGCGGACGAGGTCCTCCACATCGCCGCCCACATAACCGGTCTCACTGAACTTCGTCGCATCTCCCTTGACAAAGGGGACTCCAATCTTCTTGGCAATCAATTTGATCAGATAGGTCTTCCCCACCCCGGTAGGGCCGATCATCAGGATATTGTTCTTGATATGACCTACTCCTTCATATCGATTCCGCCCCTTAGTCATTTCGGTGAACTTAATCCGATTAAAGTGTGTGCAGATTTTGGTGGCCAGAATCTCTTTGGCCTCATCCTGCCGAATGATGTAATCGTTCAAAAAGGCCTCTAACTCCTCTGGCTTTAAGTCAAAATGAATCTTTTTCTTCCCTTCGCCCAGCTCTTTTTCCTCTTTCGAAACTTCTTCAGCCTGAGGTTTTGGGAAGAGCATCGGCACGACCAGTCGAATTCGGTCTCCGTACTTTTTACCTAAGTATTCGTTCAATTCCTTCTCTAACTCCTTCTGATCTGGAACCTTCGAATCAGAATCTTTCATCGAGATCAAACTCCTTTTTCCCCAATAATTTACTCTATTTAATATAACCATTACTGCGGTTTTTTTCAACTCATTGATTTATGGGAACCCTGGGCTAACCAAGGATGGAAGGAAGAGATGAGGGGGGGTTAAATGAACTGGACGGATTTCAGTCTATCGCCTTCCCAAAGAAAGCGGCGTCTTTCCCTTTTCCGATAAACCTTTCCTTCTTGAAGGATGGCGCCGACCAATAAGGGGAGAGCGACGGTCGCATCTATATAGACGGCTGCATAGCTTGCCCCCTTCTCAATCTTCCCCCAGGACTTCGCTTCTTCAAAGGTGCAGCCAGAGAGCCCTCCCCATTTGGGATCATCCGTGGTGATCTGGAAGGCATACTGATGGCCGTTCTCTTTTTGGAACAGGAGTTCGCTCACAGGCCCCAGTTGTTGAATATAGTTTTTTGGGACGCCCCCTCCAATGTAGATCGCTCCGGTGACAGACGCCATTTTTTTCAGTTGAGCGATTTCGAAACTGTCCCGAATCTGGTCAATGAGGAGCCCCTCTGAGGGAACGTTCTTCCGAAGGTGAAGAAATGTCAGGCCAATTCCAATGGAACTGTCGCTTAAAGCAGGGATAAAGATGGGAACCCCATATCGGGAGGCGGTCTTGATAATGGATCCCTCATCTTTTATGTGGCTTCCCAATACCTCCAGATATCGTCTTGAGGAAACGACCCTCTCCTCCAACTCTTCAGGAACCTTTGAGAGAAGGTGGATCACCTGATTGATTTCATGGTCATCCATCAGGGCATCATAAACTCGTACAATGCGATGTTTCCGCAGGGCATCATCATCGCCTCCTTCGCACCCGACATAATGTCGATATCCAAAGCTCTCAAAAAGATCATGGAACATATTGGCGCCGGTGGAGACGATCACGTCGATCAATTTCCTCTCGATCATATCGCGAATTACCTTGCGCATCCCGCCCGGGATCATCGCCCCAGACAACCCTAAGAAGATAATACAGGCAGGATCATCGAGCATTTTTCGGAAGACTTCAAAACATTTAAAGACATTCCGGCTTTGAAAAGAGGTGTGCTCGAAGGCTTTAACCAGATCGAAAAGGCTTTTGGTCTTTTTAAGATCTAAATGCCGAACAGGTTGTTGAAGAAATTTTGATTTACCTTTTCCCATTTCTGTCATCAAGAAGATGAATTCTTGCGGAAATTATCAAATAAAAACAGAGAAGTCAAGGAAAATGATTC
>PEUO01000072.1:0-11761 GCA_002780715.1 Deltaproteobacteria bacterium CG03_land_8_20_14_0_80_45_14 | reverse complement strand
TAGGTTAACTTGGGAAATGATAAGAATATTTTCCAGAAAGGTTGAACCCTTTTATGGAGAAAAAGCGAGTCCGAATTGCCATCGTGGGTGTCGGAAATTGTGCCAGCGCCCTTATCCAGGGGCTTGAATTTTACCGAGAACATAGCCGGAAGAATCCGAAATTTGAACCTCTTGGCTTAATGCACCTTGATATCGGAGGCTACAAACCTTGGAGCATTGAGGTGGGTGCGGCTTTCGATATCGATCGAAGAAAAGTAGGAAAACCTCTCAAAGAAGCCCTTTTCGCCAAGCCCAATTGCACCAAAATTATCTATCCGAATTTCAATGATTCTGCTGTGATGGTGTCCATGGGGGAGGTGTTGGACGGAGTTTCAGAACATATGAAGGATTATCCTGAAGATCGAATCTTCCTCGTCGCAAATCAAAAACCTTGCAATGTGGAGAAGGTTCTCAAGGATTCTGGGGTGGAGATCCTCCTCAACTACCTTCCTGTGGGTTCCGATCGGGCAACTCAGTTCTATGCAGAGGCCTGTTTAAATACAGAGGTGAGTTTAATCAACTGCATGCCCAGTTTCATCGCCTCCGATCCTCGGTGGGCAAGACGGTTTGAAGAGAAAAGGATTCCGGTGATTGGAGATGATGTCAAATCCCAGATGGGGGCCACCATCATCCACCGTATGTTAGCAAAACTTTTTGAAGATCGAGGGGTGCGGTTGGACCGAACCTACCAAATTAACACCGGCGGAAATACCGACTTCCTCAATATGCTCAATCGAAATCGTTTGAAGAATAAACGAATCTCTAAAACCGAAGCGATTCAATCCCAACTCGGTGTTCCATTAGAACCAGAAAATATCCACATCGGTCCTTCTGATTATGTCCCCTGGCAGAATGACAACAAGGTCTGTTTTTTACGGATGGAAGGAAGGGGGTTTGGGGAAGTCCCGCTCAACCTCGAACTGAGACTCTCTGTCGAGGATTCTCCTAATAGTGGGGGGATGACCGTTGACGCCATCCGATGTTGCCAACTCGCCCGTGAACGAGGAATCGGGGGGCCTCTGCTTTCTATCTCCGCCTATGCGATGAAACATCCGATTGTCCAAATCCCTGACAATGAAGCCAAGAACATGGTGGAGGAATTTATCGAAGGGAAGAGGGAGAGGTAGTTATGAGTTATGAGTTATGAGTTATTAGTTATGAGTTATGAGTTACGGGTTGCGAGTTGCGAGTTAACATTTTTTGATTGGAGAGTTTAGAGAGAGGGCTCATTCAGAAAAAGAGGCCGTCCCAACCTTACTTCCTGAAGTCTGGACCGTCTTAAAAAATTCGACCACCTTTTTCAGATCCCGTCCCAGATTTTCATAAAGCGCCTCAAACTTGTCGAGCTTGTGGAAATACCGGCGGTAGGCCAGCAGAACCGCATTATTGAGTTCGACCTTTTTAAAATCGCTGAAACATTCTGTTTTGAATTGATCTTTTACCCTTCCAAATTCCTCTTGGATCAACTGGAATAATGCTTCCCTTCCTTTTAATTTCTCTTCTCTCGAAATCGGCTGCTCATAGAAATTCGATAATTGTTTGCAGGCCTGATCAATCCACCGAGAAAAAAAGAGGTCATCCTCTTGGTTGTAGATGGCCTTGACCACTTCCTTGGATCCTTTCCCATACTTCTCAATTAAAAAATCGATGGCTCCATGATTCCCCACAAAAGTGGCTATCTGCTCATTGAAATCGGTCTGGCCTTTAAAATAGACGCTGGCGTGGGCCATCTCATGGAGGATGAGATTGGCAAGGGTAGCCTCATCCCATTGGAGCATGGACGAAAAGATAGGGTCTTTCAGCCATCCGAGCGTGCTGTAGGCGCCGGCTTGCTGAACAAACGTGTCGTAGCCTTCTTCTTCGAGAAATCGTTTTTCCTTGAGAACGCCCTCTTTTGTAAAAAAACTTTTATAGGTGACCTTCCCGGTGATGGGGAAACTCCAATGATAGAGTTGGAGACAATCCTTCTCCGAAGCAGTGATGACGTGTAGAACAGGGTCTTTGACTTCGAAATATTTTGTATAACTTTTCGTCCTCGTGAGACCCAGCTTCTCCTCTCCATAACGCTTCACCTCTTGGATGAAATGAATCTTCTGTTTCGCTTCATGGCCCGCCCCCTCGTTCTCTAAGATCTCTTGAACCGGGACACTATGAAAAGTAATAAAGGATTGATGCCATCCCAGTTTGGAGAGATAGAGGAGATTGCCACATCCAGTCAAAAGGATAAGGAGGGATATAAGCAATAAGAAGGGCTTCAAGGTATTCATGGGCAAGTCATTTTTAATATATCCTTTGATTGAAATCAAACGCACGCAAAGGAAATTCACCCCTTCTCATCCATTTATAATTGGAGTATATTATGAACGGTACGTTACCCAATCCCCCCCCTTTTACTAAAGGGAAGGTGTGAAAAAATCGAACTGATGGATTAAACCGAAAGGATGGGTGAATTGGAGAAGCCTTAGAGCGCAACCTTTGGAAATTTACCCATCCTTCCGGGACGAAGGTTGACGAAACTAATTTTTTCACACCTTCAGGGGGAGAGGGGGGATTTCGGATGAGGAATGGAGGTGATTGAGATGACCATTTTAAAAAAACTAAAGGACTATTTGGAAAAGAATCAGGTTCGATACGAGGTTGGCTACCATGAAAGGATCTATACCTCTCAAGAAATTGCAGCAGCCATGCATGTCCCAGGGAAAGAGTTGGCGAAAGTGGTCATGGTGAAAGCCGATGGAAAGATGGTCATGTTGGTCCTTCCTGCCAGTTATCGGGTGGATATGAAGAAGCTGAAAGGTGTCCTCAACTGCAAGAAAGTGGAAATGGCAAAAGAGGTGGATTTTCAAGAACTATTTCCCGACTGTGAGGTCGGGGCCATGCCTCCCTTTGGCAACCTTTATAATTTAGAGGTATGGGTGGACCAGGTTCTCGCCGAGGACGAACTTATCGTTTTTCGGGCAGGAAGTCATGTGGAAACGTTAAAGATCAAATATAACGACTATGCTCGATTGGTGAGTCCTAAGGTGGGCAATTTTAGCGAACATTTATAAAATAGAGATTAGTTGAGAACTAATATTAAGAGACTAAAGAGGTAAGTGATAAAGGAATTGTCATTATTTAATCATTGACAAAAATTTAGTATTATCATAATAAGAAAGCAAGTATAGGTAAGGGAAGAAATTTTTAGATGTTTAATAAAACGACTCTAAAAAGAGGAGGTGGGATTTATGAGAAAGAGATACTTTTTATTAATTATTTTCTTAATTATTTTAGGTTTAGGATTAGGATGTGCGGGAATGATGTACAAGCCTTCGGGCCCAGTCGCTTGCAACACCAAGATAAAATGGGATGTTGCTAAGGAGGCTGATATTACCCTTTTGAAATGCGATATCAAAAAGTATGTGGGTTGGAAAAAATCAGTCTTGCATTTCGAGGTGGGGGTCAAGAACAAATCGGATCAACCACAGAGATTCCGCGTACAATTTATACTTCCAGAGGAGGGGGTTGCTGGCGGTGGGTTACTTCCACCCAGTGGGAAACCTCCCGTGTTAGCGCCAGGCAAAGAGGCGAAAGGAATCTATCCTGTAAATTTAGAAAGGGTTCCAAAGAAAGTGACCGTTGTGGTGAAAACTATTTCAATTGAGTAAAGATCATAAGAAATAAAATAAGGAGGCGAGATTATGGGAACTAAAACTCTCAAAAATTTTCTCATTATATTGTGCTTTGTAACCTTAATTGGTCTTGCTTTTGGGGCGAGCCAAACAGAGGCCAAGGCGAAATATATCTCTATCGCCACAGGAGGAACAGGGGGAGTCTATTACCCCTACGGGGGTGGTTTAGCTGAAATATGGACGAGATATGTGTCCGGTGTGCAGGCAGTGGCCGAGGTAACGGGTGCATCCGTGGAAAACACTCGTCTCGTCAATAGAGGTGAAAGTCTCATCGGTGAGATAATGAACGATGTGGCCTATCAAGCCTATTACGCTGAGGGGCGGTTTAAAGGAAAACCGCAGAAGATTCTTGCGATGTTTCAAATGTACCCCCATCATTATCACATCGTTGCCCTAAAAGGGTCCGGGATTAAGACCATTTACGACATAAAAGGTAAACGTGTGTCTGTTGGTGCGCCTGGTAGCGGAACCGAGTTTAAAACAAACCTCGTCTTTAAAGTCTTAGGAATATCTTATAATGACTTCAAGGTTCACCGTCTCTCTTTCACCGAGCAGGCCAATGCCCTGAAGGATGGAACCATAGATGTGGGCATATGGGATGTGGCCTCACCTACCTCGTCGATCATGGATCTCGCGACCACGAGGGATATCGTGCTCATATCCTTCAGCGACGAAGATGTTAAGAAAATTGTGGAAGCATACCCATTCTATTCCCCTTTTGTGATGCCCCCTGGAATTTATAAAGGACAGGATTATCCAGTGAAAAACCCCTCGGTCTGGAATACAGTGATTTGCAACCCTGATGTCTCTGAGGACCTCGTCTATAGATTAGTGAAAGCCCTCTTCCAACACAAGGACTATTTGGAAAAGATCCATCCCTTCGCCAAATATACCACGCCTCAGAATGCGATAACTGCATCTCCTATTCCCCTCCATCCAGGTGCTATTAAATACTATCGTGAGTTGGGCCTCAAAATTCCCGACCGTCTAATACCAAAAAAATAATCAATGATGAAAAACATGAGGAGGATGATCATTGGAGTCATAGTATTTGGAGTGGTCATCCTCCTTTTTATGCCCATGCCTTGGTTGGTTATAGAGGATTTTAAGAAAGAAGAGAAATTACTGGCTCTCCCCTTGATGTGGCAGGAAAGCTTTGAGATTTGTTACACCCACTCTGTGGATCGTAAACCAGTTTGTGAGATTTATAAGCTAAAATGGGGGAAGGGGATCATGCTCCATGAAACCTATTTTCGCATGTTTGGAGCAGGGATGGGACATTGGGAAGGACACGGTTATGTAGTGAGTGAGGAGGGGTGGATAAAGATCAAAGAAGTTGATAAACTCCTGGGGAAGTTCCTTTTAAGGGTCGGAACTCGTGGAGTGGATCATATTCTCTCTGTGAGAGGAAAAAAGATCAATCTGACTGAGAGAGCGGAGGGGAAACTGGTGGAAGTAAGAATAGAAATCAAACCTTTGATTTTATCAATCATAAGAAAGCTGAGGGCAGATAATGACTGAAGAATCCGCAACATTAGGATCCATGAGACAATTGAGAGGATTACTTTCTCTTATCGGTTCGGGAATTGCAATAGCCCTTTCTATCTTCCAACTCTATACCGCTGGGTTTGGAGCTCTGACGGCTATGTTTCAGAGGGGCATCCACATCATGTTGATTTTGGCCGTTGTCTTCCTTTACTACCCCTCCTCAAAAAAGGCTTCTAAAGTTAAATTTGACAAATACTTGTTCCTTGACCTATTTCTTTTTTCACTTGCTTTCATCGTAATGATGTATCTCCTAGTCTTCTTCGACGAGATCATATTGAGGCAGGGAGATTGGAATGTTCTCGATATCACCTTAGGAATCGTGACGATCCTTCTCGTTATGGAAGCCACGAGGAGGACCATCGGGTTGGTCATGGCTATTATATGTTTAATCTTTGTGTGTTACGCCTACTTAGGCCCATATATGCCCAGTCTTCTGGCCCACAAAGGCTATAATACCTATCGCATCGTTGGACAATTGTACTTAACAACGGAAGGGATATTTGGCCTTCCTCTTGGTGTGGCTGCAACTTTTGTATTTATCTTTGTCCTGTTTGGTTCTTTCCTTGAAGGGACAGGAGGTGGCAATTTCTTTACAGAATTGGCTTATTCCCTTACCGGCCGTATGGTAGGGGGCCCTGCTAAGACAGCCGTGATCGCCAGCGGGTTTATGGGGTCGGTTTCAGGCAGCGCTGTGGCCAATGTGGTCACCACTGGCTCTTTTACCATACCCATGATGAAGAATACAGGCTACAAACCTCATGTCGCTGGCGCTATAGAGGCGGCGGCCTCTACAGGCGGACAACTCATGCCACCTATCATGGGTGCTGGCGCATTCTTAATGGCCGAATTTACCAATATACCTTATCTTCATATCGTCAAAATTTCGTTGATACCTGCCATCATGTATTATTTCGCCGTCTATTGCTTCGTTCACCTTGAAGCAAAAAAGACGGGTATAAAACGTCTTGATGCCAGGGACCTCCCCCAATTGCCCGATGTCATCAAGAGGGGTTTCCAATTTTTGATTCCCATTGGGGTTCTTATTTACTTTCTTATCGCTAATTACAGTCCTATGATGGTAGGGTTTGTTGGTGTCATTTCGGTTTTTTTAGTAGGTATGATTCGTAAGGAGACGAGAATAGGTTTCTGGCAGATCCTGAGACTGCTTGAAAAGGGGGCGAAGAACGCAGCCATGGTTTCCGTGGCCTGCGCGGCTGCTGGGATCATCGTGGGAATTGTTGGGCTTACAGGGCTCGGGCTCAAGTTTTCAAGTGTGGTGCTTTCATTGTCAGGTGGGATAAAATTGATTGCCATTTTACTGGTCGGCCTTGCTTCGATGTTCTTAGGTATGGGACTTCCGGTGACCGCTTCCTATATCGTCCTTGTCATACTGGCAGGACCGGCCCTCATGGAGTTAGGTATGGCAATGATCACCGCCCATATGATTGTCTTCTGGTACAGCCAGGACGCCAATGTCACTCCCCCTGTGGCCCTTGCCGCCTTTGCGGCGGCAGGGATAGCGGGATCTGAAGCTATGAGGACGGCCTTTGTGAGTTGGAAGATCGCCATCGGCCTGTATGTAATACCCATTCTCATGGCTTATTCACCTCTCCTTCTCGATGGTCCTCCATCACAGGTATTACGGACTGTAGCGAGTGGAACTGTAGGGCTTTTAGCTTTTGCTTCTTTATTTGAAGGATATTTCCATAGAAAAAACACGATTTTTGAGCAGATAATGGTGGGGGCGGCTGCATTGGGACTTTTTTGGCCAATTCTTTGGGCGAATATAGTGGGACTTCTGATCCTACTTACAGTGTTCTTTTTGCAAAGGAGAAAAAGCTGAAGACAATTAGTATAAGGAAGGGCTGGTCTTTGATTTCAAAATTATTTGAGGTCAAGCCCCTTCTCTGTGAAATATCGAATAGCACCAGGATGGAATGGAAAGGGAGAACCTCCAACTTGGGGTTCCAATGATAACCATCTTGCTTCTCTATGGACTGAAACTAACTCTGACTTATGGTCAAAGAGGATCTTAACCACTTCATAGACTAAATCCTCCCTCATATTTTCATTGCAAACCAAAAGATTCCAGACCACAGAAATCGGAACATCCACATCCTGTCCAGGATAGGTTTTGGCAGGAATGATGCCCTTAATATAGATAGGCCCATATTTTTCTCTCATCTTAGGAATCGCATCCTCATGGCCAATGAGTTTAATTTTAATCCCCGGAGTTGCTCCTAAATCTGTCACAGACGCCGTTGGAAGACCCCCATCCCAGAAATAGGCATCGATCTTCCTATCCTTCAAGGCGCCTGCCGATTCAGACGGCCCCAATCTATCTCTCACAATGTCTTTATTTGGATTCAATCCATAGGCCTCCAGAATCCTCAGACTCTTCGCTTCGGTTCCACTTCCTAGGGCCCCGGTAGAAACCCTTTTCCCCTTCAAATCTGTGACTTTTTCAATGCTAAGGCCTCCCAATGTTACAATGTGCATATTATTGGGATAAAGAACGGCCATGGTTCTCAGTGGAATTTTTTCCCTGAATCTTCCCGTCCCTTGATAGGCATCCCATCCTATATCTACCATCACAAGGGCCAAGTCTGCTTTTCCCGTATTTACCATGAGGCAATTGTTTACAATACCCTTTGTCTCTTCTGCTTTAATATCAGCATAGGGAATATATTTCGAAAGAATATCGGCCACCCCCCTACCTATTGGATAATATATTCCTCCTGTGCTTCCTGTGGCTATGAATAACTTAACTTCCTTCTGGGCCCATGCCGAGGAGGCAATAAAAACAAAAATCATGATGGCTCCAAATACAAATAAACGCCTCATAATAAAACCCCTATTGCCTCATAGGAAAATCCATTGAACAAACGGTTACTCCCCATTTAAAACACATTCTTCCTTTTTTTCAGAAGCCAGTACCCCACGAAGGCCCCAATCGGCATTATGGCGATGGTTGCCAGGAGCTTGCTTGGGTGAAAGAGGACCACGAGCGATAAGCCCGCAAGGATAACCCTGGTGAGAAGATCTCGCATTTTCTTTTGGCTGTATTTCGCCTGGATGCTGAACTGGATGCCGACCGTGGCAGCCAATAACAGACCAAATGCGCCCAGCTGCGCCAGCCCGGGCTCCAGGACCAGCTCAGGTCTCGAAAAGACCCCAGCCATCAATACAAACAGCCCAGCACAGAGCTGGATCCCCCTGAACAATGTCCCCATAAAAGATGCGTCGGCGATTTTGGCCGCCACTGCCGCAACGACGGACGTCGGCGGCGTGAGCTCACCCCAGACAGCCAGGAAAAAGGCGTAAAAGTGAACCACCCAAGGGTTAACGCCAACCTTGACCATAGGGGGAGCAATCACAAGGGCGGTGAGGATGTAAGTCGGCGCCGGCGGCAGTCCAGTCCCGACGAGGGCCGCGAAGAAAAAAGCGATGAGGATCACAGCCACGAGGTGCATGCCGGCGGCCTCCATCAGGAGAAAGCCGACTTTTGTGGGGATTCCCGTGATCACGAATACGCCCGTCATGATGGACAGGGTCGCCAGCAAAAGAGTTAAGTCCGTGGTCATGACCGTGAAGTGCTCGATGAAATGAATGAATGGCGCGGCCATGTGGCGCAGCTTCCAGGACCCGTCGGTCCGGTAGGTCATTATGAAGAAGATCCCGGAGACCGCGAGGCCGACCCCGACAAATACTCTCAAGGCCGCAACCATCGGTGGCAATCGGGTGATTCCCATGAGAGTTATCAGGCCGATTATGGCGGCGGCGTAGACAAGAAGGTTGATCTTGTCGAGGATGGTCGTCTGCGCGATC
Source organism: Deltaproteobacteria bacterium CG03_land_8_20_14_0_80_45_14 (assembly GCA_002780715.1). Taxonomy (GTDB): domain Bacteria; phylum Desulfobacterota; class BSN033; order BSN033; family UBA1163; genus UBA1163. The sequence goes on along the minus strand of PEUO01000072.1, from coordinate 2,675 downwards.
GAGACTGAAGCAACGCTGGTCTGATAACGGACGGAGAGCAAGTAAACACCCACGGCCACCCCGACAAAGTAGATCAACGCTGGCGCGTACCCTCGGGCGACAACGTCCCAATAGCTCTTCCCCAGGAACTCGGCCATGATGAAGGCGGAGATCCCCATAATTGGGGGCATGAGCTGGCCGCCCAGGGAGGCGGCGGTCTCGATGGCGGCGGCATTCACCCTCGGTAGTCCGCTAGCGATCATGGCCGGAATAGTGGCCGATCCTGTGGTAGCAGCGTTTGCCGCTCCGCTGCCACTTATGGTCGCCACCCCGAGTGATCCCAGCACCGCCGCCTGAGGCAGGGCATGGGGCGAGTTCGCTGCGATGCGCGAGGCGCCTTTGATGATCGAGTCGACGCAGCCGAAGGCCCGAAGGACACTCAAGACAAGGATAAAGGAGCCGATCAGGGTCAGGGCGAGCTGGGGAAGATACGAGAATACTCCCGTCGTCATCTCTACGCTCATCGCGCTCAGGACCCGAGTCCATCTGAGACCGGGGTGCCAGAATAATCCAGGCACAATCCATCCGTACACCGTGTACCCGATCAGGAACAAATTGATCACAAACAGGGGGAAGTACCTCTTCCGAGCGTATTCCATGATAAGGCCGAACATGAGGCCGCCGATCGCCAGATCGGTCGGGCTCCATATGCCTGCACGGACCGTTCGGATATCCATAAACTCCAGGTTCAAGTACAAGGTAACTGCAAGGCATACGCCGATGTAGACGCCTGCGATGATGTAGTTCGCGGTGAGCCCAAGCCTTGGATAGAAGTTATTGTTGCGCAGTCCATCCAAAGTGAACAGGATGAACGTGACGGGAACCAACATGACCGCGATCAAGGTAGGCCCTCCGATACCGGTCATGTAGTATCGGAAGAGGTACACGAAAAAGAACACGGCAACAATAAAAAAGAGGACCCTCGCTGGCGCTTGGGTTCGCGGCCCAGAGAGCACCCGTGGGAGATTCATGCGGTTCTACGGCTCCTTCCTTCTGGGTGGTCACCCATTAAAAGGCAGGTCTTGGCCCAAGGACTTTCCCTACCAACCAATGCCGGAATGCCTCAGGTTCCACCGGTAGGCACGAGGTGGGGGTTGGGAACGAGATAGCGGTGGTGCCTTTCCACAAAGGCCGCTATTTGCCCTTTGCTATACGGTCGTCCCACTTTGGATTCCAGACACCGCGCTCCTTCATGTACTTCGCCAGGCCGGGGTGTATCGGAACAAAATTGACTGCCGATTCGACTCCTCGGCGCTGGAGACCGCGCATATCTTTACGAACTTGTTCGAAGCCAGCGTCCGCTTTGAAAAGTTCGCCCGCATTTTTTTCGATGATGGTCAACATCTTGTAGACGTCTTTCTCGGGCACCTCCAAGCCGACGTGAAACCCGTAGAAGAAGGGCAGGAATATAACTTTATCCACGTGGACATCTTTTTTAAAGACTCCTGGTTTCACTTCGACAGGCAAGAACCCCGCCTTCTTTAGCAGATCGATTTCCTCTTTGCTTGGATTGAGGATTGCCCATTCCGTGGCGAGAGAGAGCTCGGTGATAAACGGAGGGGGGGTCGTCTCGGCGGCCGTATAAGCAATAAAGGCCTTAATTCCGCCGCCTTCGAGCAGCGACCCTACTGTAGCGAGGTCAACTTCCACGTACTGGTGTTTGACGCCTAGTTCCTGGAAGCCTCTCTCCAGTTGGGCCCGAACATCCCAGGGAAGAGGTCCGGTAAATACGCGCTGCCCGGACAGGTCACGCCACTGTTTGTACTTGTCCCTGTCCTTTGCATGGATCCCAACTCCGACTTCCATCGTGTAAGCCCAGAAGGATTGAACCGGATACCTCTTGATCTGAGGCTTGAAGCCCTTGAACCGGTTGATGTCGTTCGCCAGTTCATAGAAAGCAATATCGGCCCCATAGTATCCGTCAAATTGCCCCGTGGCGTACCCCTTGACGGTCACAATCGCCCCCGGCGTCGGCAAGACCATAATTCTGTAACCCGGCATTTCCCTATTCAGCACGGCCGCCAGGTTAACCTGAGCCCTGTGACCTGCCGAGCCTACGGCAGATGTTCCCCAGGCGATGTCCCGGACTTGAGAATCGGAATCAACGGCCACGCCGCAGAGCAATCCTGCTACGATTAAAAAAGACAGTGCTTTCTTCATCCCTAATTCCTCCTTTCACATTGGCTAATTATTTAGAAATTTTATTAAACCAGACAATTATTGTCAACAAGAAGTTTAAATTCGAAAAATTTCTCATCACCACCCATCTTCCCTGAAAAATGGACTGCCTAAACGGAGAGAAATTTCTTCAAAGATGGCCACATTTCCCCCCCCCCTTAAATCTAACTTGAAGGTTAATAATAATATCAAAATGCGATAGATTTTTATAGGAAAAAAAGGGCGAGGCGCCATGCCCTGGATCTATACATCATCACTCGTAGGTGGGGTGTTTTGGTTTTACTCCGGCCTTCTTCTCTTCATATCGGGCAAGGAGATAAAGGACATCGGAGAGGCGGTTGAGGTACTCTAATATTTTCAGGTTGTAAAGTATTTTTTTTGATTTCATCTTGGCCACCAGTCTCTCCGCTCTCCTTGAAACGGCACGGGACACATCTAAAATACTCGATATGTGAATC
>PEUO01000043.1 GCA_002780715.1 Deltaproteobacteria bacterium CG03_land_8_20_14_0_80_45_14 | reverse complement strand
CTAACTTATTGACTCTATGAGATTCTTCACGGAGTTTACCCTGAGCCAAAAAACGAGACCCTTCCCCTTCGGTTCTCTCAGGGTCAGGGTGACATATGGCGAAGGGTTCAGACAAACATGGCATTTCCCTCATTGTGACACAGTCTCCTATGGGGAGAGGGCTGGGGTGAGGGGTGCGTTTGTTTTAGTATTAAAGACAACGGTAGAAGAGATTTGGTTCCAAAAAATATTTTTATTCACCATTAACTTCCCCCTTTTCTAAAGGGGGATTGAGGGGGATTAACGATTTTGGGATTTAATAGGTAGTTACAAGCTTTAGCCTAAAATATCTTTTTTAATAATTGAAATTTTTTGCTTGGTTGTTACAATAAGGTCAAAAAATTAAGCTGAGCTTCTCTAAAGATTGGAAGCAGAGCAGAAGGGTAATATGATGGCCAAAAAAATAAAAGATTCCCAATTAGAAAAAAAGTTAAGATGGCAAGATGTTTGTCCTACGTGTCTGAAGTATGATCATCCGGACCATTCGCCCGAATGCGAATGTTGTAAAGAAAATGGTATCACTGAAGGGATTTTGTGCGAGCTAACGAGGATGGATCAGGAAAATGATACGGATGATTTTAGATGTGATGCTTATCAACGGAAGCTTCCATTACAATAGGCCCCCTATTTTTGGTAATGACAAGGCAAGGCGTATTACCCACTCATCGCTAATCAAGGAGTTAAGAAATGTCTCAAAGAATATGGAACCGATCTGATTTGGTCAAATTAGCAGAGCACAAAAAGCCTGAGGTCAGGCGATGGGCCTGTGAAAGGATGAGAACCCTTTACGGTGAGGCGGGAACTGAGATTTTAGAAAGACTTTTAAAGGATAAGGACAAAGATGTTTTACTGGAGGCCCTCGAATACTTAGAAGATTACTTGGATCCAAAATTCAAAGACATACTTTTCAAGATTTATGAGACCAGAGCAGGAGTTATTGCCGGGAGGTGCGCCTTGCTCTTGGGTAAATTAAAGGATGACCGATTGATTTCAGCCTATAAGAAGAAGATTCATTCAAAAACTGTTGAATTCGATGAAGTCATTTGGGTAATAAGGGCGATGGGTGAACTGGCTACCCCTGAGGCTAATGTCATCTTGAGAGAGATGCTGTCCGAGGCAGAAGCGGAGACAGATCCCTTTTTGGTTAATACTCTGATCTATGCGCTCGTAGTTGCGAAAGAAGACCTTCGTAGCATACTAAAGTATTATTCACATCTTTATAAGAATTTCGCCGTGGAAATCCTTCATCCTTTAACTTCAGTGTGCGGTTCATGGTATTCATTGGAGGATCTGAAAGATGAAGGGAAAAAGAAGCTCTTCAAAAAAGGTGTGCCCCGATCCGTGTCCGAGTCCTCGGCCTATTTGAAAGAGAAGGGTTTTGCCTCAATAGAAAAGGAGATGTATCAGAGCTTCAAGAAACAGAATTACTCCCATATTATTGAGACAGCCTGGCTACAGGTCGAAGAGCTCGTGAATCAGAAGCGCATTAATTCAGGGGAGTTCCTGTTGGAAGGAGATTCACCCCCACAAAGGAATTATCAGGCCCTTAAAGCTTTTAAGGATTATCTAAACTGGGGGGCGAAAGATTCCTTGAAAGGGGTGGCCATTGCAGCACTGATCGTCCTTTCTAAGTTTATTGAATTCAAAAGCTTATTAGGTCTAAAGGTTGAGGAACTGAATGAGGAAGTTCTGTTTCAGATCCTTTTTGAAGACCGGGACAGTTTAGAAGTGGATGATCAAGCCACGGAAAGGCTTTTCAATACAGTGCCTGCTGAAGTAATTTTTAATCATTCCGTTAAGCAATTGGAAAATGATTCATATTCTTTCGGAACCGAACGGGCTTTGAAGGTGCTGAAGGAGCTTAGAGATGAGAGGGCAATCCCCTATTTAGTGGATTATCTTGAGAAGAAAGTAAGTGACCATGGATTGGATGAATCTATTAAGGCTATGGTTCAAATGGGTGGCCCTTTGATTGATTATTTGAATAAGAACTTTGATCAACTTAATCAGAATCAACAATTTGAAATCCTATTTGCATTTAAAGATCTTCCCGAGGAAGAAGTTGTTGACCTCCTTCTTCGTAACTGGGATAAACTCTGGCGTACCGATAAGGAATCCCTTCTCTATGCCTTGGAGGGAGTTGGATCAAAGAGGTTTATCGAACCCCTTCGGAAGGAATTAAAGGAAGGAGAAGAGATGGAGGAGGAAGTATTTTACCTCCTTTGTCATATCCATGGGGTGGATGATCTTTTATTACACAAAATTGAAAAAGATACGATGGTTAGGGAGAAAGAAACGGAGAGAAGGCTAAGCGTTTTGGAAGGAGACGATTTAGGCCCTTTGATGGAGAGGACAGTGAGGGTAGAGCTGAAGTGCCGCCAGTGCGGCAAATCTTATCACTACGAAGTAGAAAATATCTATATGATTTCTGGAGAAAAAGGAAAGCCAAGGATCTCGGATAAAATCGTCTGTAAGAACTGCAGAGCCGTCAATCAATATGAGATTACAGGAAAGGGGGATTTAGCCATCACCGCCCAAATGATTCTGATGACGGCCCTTGCTGAGAAAGGAAAATTAAGACCGGATGAGAGCCCGATAAAATTTGGCGAATCGGGTTTGATGGATGGCCGGCGCATGTCATTTGGTAGCATATTGAAATATTATAAAGAGGAGATTAAAAAGTCACCCAATGATCCGGCTTTGAGAATAGGTTATGGAAATGTATTGATGAAGACAGGCAGAGAAATTGAGGCAGTCCTGCATTATAAGGAGGCTCTAAGGTTAGATCCCCTCGCTGTGGAGGCATACTGTTCCCTGGGAGAATATGAAGGGGATAAAGGGAATTCTTCCCGTGCTTATGAGTATTTCAAAAAGGCATCTGATCATATCCATACAGGGCGTTACTATAGAATTAAGGAGCCAGACCAGTTGAAGGAGGCTATCGTCTTAAATCTTGAACATTATGAGGAAATTTTAGGGAAAGAGAGGGAGGAGATTCGAGGACCGGCCTCTCAAGAAATCATCAAGAAAGATAAGGTCGGAAGAAATGATCCATGTCCGTGTGGGAGTGGTGAAAAATATAAAAAATGTTGTCTGAACAAAGATGAAGCAAGAAGGTCAGAAAAGACATCCGCCACTTCGAAAGAGATCGAATTGAGGGATAAGCTCATCTCCTTTTCCAGTAAGGAGAGGTATAGAAAAGATTTTGAGAGGGCCCATCACCTATTTTATAGAAAACCTTTTGTTGAACCTCTGATACTGGAGGAAAAGGAGGAGACCGATTTTGCCTTCTTCCTTGAATGGTTCATCCATGATTTTTCCCTCAAGAACGGACTGACGATTGTTGAAGAATTTTATAAAGAGAAGAAAGAAAAGTTTTCGGATGAAGAGCGGTCCCTTGTGGAATACGAGATGGCAAGCATTCTCAGCTTTTATGAAGTTATTTCGGTAACCCAAGAAATAGGGTTAAGATTGAAAGATCTTTTTACGGGTGAGGAGCTAGATATCCTGGAAGTGAAGGGGTCTCTCACTGCGGTCAAGTGGGATGTCATTCTTGCCAGGGTCATCAGAATGGGGTCTGTCAATAAGTTGGCAGGTGTGGTCGAACTCATTCCCCGCCGGAATAAGGGCCAAATCCTTTCCTCTATCAGGAAATTGTGGGAGAAGTTCAAGGAAGAGACGGGGAGCGTGGAATGGTCCTCTTTTGCGAAATCAAATGCTTTTCTCATCCACCAGATTATTGAAGACCAATCCCCTTTCGAACCCATTTTTGTTACCGAAGAACATCACCGCATCATTTCCTCAAAGGCCGTGTTCGATGTGAAGGATTTCCAGATGGTTCGGTATCGACTCAACCAGGAGTTTGATTTCATCATCGATCAAGAGGAGGAAGGGGGAAAAAGTCAATGGACGTGGCTGAAGAGAGGGAAGTCAAAGGATTGGGAGATTAAGGAGTCGGAAAAAGGGTCCATGATTCTCAAATCGGAAATGCTACGGGGCAAGGGGGAATTGAGGTGGACCTCCCTGGGGACAGTGACTTTGACTCCTAAGAAGCTGGAACTCTGGTGCATTTCAAAGGAGCGACTGGATCGGGGAAAGATCACACTGAAGGAGGTTTTGGGCGATGACATTCAGCACCGGATAGATACCTATGAAGACATGGTGAAAAAGGCCATGGAAGGGGCGAGAAGGGGATCTTCTGTAGAACAGGATGAGATGCCCGAAGAGTTCTATCCCTATTTTTCAAAGGAGATGGAAGAGTTTGTTAAAAAGTGGATTGATGAAAAAATCCCTGCCCTGGATGGAAAGACCCCGAGAGAAGCTGTGAAGACCCCTGAAGGCAGAGAGAAAGTAGAGGAACTCCTCAAGGGTTGGGAGAACATGGAAGAGAGAAGAAGAAAGACTGGGGAGCCTTACATCGATATTAATATTTTAAGACAAATGCTGAACCTCTGATTTTGAGGCGGTGAAGAACGTAACTTTTAGCCGTTCGGCTGAGCCTTCTACAGGCTCAGGATGCTCCATAGTGAGCTTGTCTAACCATCATGGGGTAAAACTTATATTGCGATCTTTTTGAGTTTCTTGGGATCGATTCGTTTTAAATTCAGTTTCCGCTCCTTCATAAATTTCTCGGACTCTTCTTTAATCTTCCTTACTCGCTGCTCAGCATTAACCCCTTTTTCCTCCTCATAAATCTTCTCCATTATCTCATGAATTTCCTTTAATTCTTTTGGTTCTTTAATCATTGGACCACCTCCTCGGGTGAACATATTTCTATTTCGTGATAACCCAATAATTTATTTACTCCATTAACCATAACTCTTGTCTTAAGTTTTACGATATGTTCAAAATTCCAACTGACAATTACATCCACCCCATTGATTACAGCTACAGCAATATGAAGAGAATCGCCTCTGTAACAGACAGGTTGTACTCTCTGCAAAAATCTTTTCAGCCGCTCTTTGTTCCTTTGTAGTAGCTAATCATACCATAAAAGAGGGGCTTGAAAAACCACCCTATTGAGTTTACACTGGTCTAAAATTCCGGAAAGAATATTATATGGAATCCTACCCGTTAGATAATCTTATCATCACACTGAACAAAGAAGGACCAAGAGAGTACCAGAAGGTCAGTTTTCCGATCCGCTACGGGTGTTTTTCAGAGATAAAAACTTCAGATACTATTTCTCAATTTAACCTGAATGGAGAAATTAAATTTATTCAAGGAATAGGGGAGAGGTGGCCGCATCCGGCAGAATGGCTGAAACGGACCATGGGCAATGATTGGATATATTACTCTGCCGGTGATTATAAAGATATTTACGACTACTTTGGTGAATATTATTTCCCATTTCTTTCCTACCCAAGTAACTCCATTATTGGCAACAATCCTTTTGGCGGCGATGCTGTAAATTATGCCATGAAGTCCTGGCAATTGATTCGTGGTAAAATAAAAGAGCTGATTCCTGGAATCAAACCAAAGGGCCTCAAAGATTTTCTAACCCGTGTCGTCAAAAACGATGAAAAGAACCTTAGGTTGAAATCCGGCCAATTGCATCATCTCATTGATGGACAGGTGACCGTTCTTCCCCCTGATAGTCGGCATGTGGACTATGAAGTGATTCCCGTTATCGTGGCTGATGGGTGTCTTTACAACTGCGGCTTTTGTCGAGTGAAAACAGGGCAAGATTTCGCTCCTCGTACTCCCAAGAACATTATGGGTCAGATTAAAAACCTAAAACGGTTTTATGGAAAGGATCTTCGTAACTATAATGCCATTTTTTTGGGACAGCATGACGCTCTTTCCGCCGGACGAGAACTTATTGAGTTGGCCGCAAACAGTGCCCATGAAATATTTGAATTGGAACGTTCATATCTAAAAGGGACCTTTCTTTTCCTTTTTGGTAGCGTTGACTCCATGATTCATTCTGAAGAAAAACTATTTGAGTCACTCAATAGCCTTCCTTTTCTGACTTATATTAACATAGGGCTTGAGTCTAATGATCCAACAACTCTGGAGACATTGAAAAAGCCTGTTTCTGTTGAAAGGGTTCGTGAGGCTTTTAGCAGGATTTTAGATATCAACAGGAGGTATGAAAAGATCGAGGTGACCTCGAACTTTGTTTTTGGAAAAGACCTTCCTCCTGGTCATTACCCTTCCCTTTTAGAGTTGACCAGAAACAGATTGAATCTCTCTCGCAACAAAGGAACTGTCTATCTGTCTCCGCTGATGGATGAAGGGATGAGAGATAAGGAAAGCAAAAGAGAACTATTGAGGGGATTTCTTAAATTGAAAACCCTGAGCCGTCTTCCTACTTTTATCTATCTCATCCAGAGATTGTAACCTGCCCTAATTCCTGCTGATGAGCAATTACCCATTATTTAAACTTAAACCCATTTGGGGAGAAGAAGAGCCATTTTCTCGGCATTTTCGTGAATTTTTCAAATTTCTGAATCTCAGGTTGGTACCGTTCACGTTTGTCATTCCTTCGGAAGCAGGAATCCAGGAGTATTGATTTTTAGGCTCTGGATTACCGTTTTCACGGGAATGACACCCTATGGGTTTGGGTTCAAACATCGGTCAAACTCCTAATTTGGACAAGAGTGATTCCTTAACCCAAAAATAATATACTATATTTTAAGGAAAGTTTGAACTGAATAATGTGGAAAATGGTTAAGGGGTTGTTTTATTTTATTTTATATATTAGTATTTAGTATTTTTAAATTACTTTTAATCTTGAGGAGGATAGATTAATGGCTATGATCAATTTTGGTGGAATGGATGAAAAGGTTGTCACCCGTGAAGAGTTTCCACTTTCAAAAGCCCAACAGGTGCTTAAAGGCGAAATCGTTGCGGTACTGGGATATGGCGTACAAGGACCGGGGCAGGGTCTTAATATGCGGGACAATGGGATCCGCGTCATCGTAGGTCAGCGCCGTAATACTTCTTCCTGGGATAAGGCAATCAAAGATGGTTGGGTTCCAGGAGTGACATTATTTCCTTTGGAAGAGGCGGCTGCAAAAGGAACAATCATTGAATACCTGCTTTCAGATGCGGGTCAAAAGGCATTCTGGACAACCCTAAAACCCCATCTCACCGAAGGCAAAACCCTCTTTTTCTCTCATGGCTTTTCTATTACATACAGGGAGTTGACGGGTGTTATCCCCCCGAAAAATATTGATGTTGTCATGGTGGCTCCTAAAGGGTCCGGACTATCATTGCGACGCAATTTTCTTGAAGGGAGCGGCATTAACGGTAGCTATGCAATATTTCAGGATTATTCGGGGAAGGCGGAAGAGAAAGTGCTCGCACTGGGTATTGCTATTGGATCAGGGTATTTGTTCCTCACCTCATTTGGGAAAGAAGTCTATAGCGATTTGGTGGGGGAGAGAGGCGTTCTAATGGGGGCGATTGCCGGAATCATGGAGGCACAGTATAACGAGCTTAGAAAGCATGGCCATAGCCCCAGCGAATCCTTTAATGAGACGGTCGAAGAGCTGACCCAGAGTTTGATTAAACTCGCAGCGGAGAAGGGAATGGACTGGCTGTATGCTAACTGCAGTACAACGGCCCAGCGAGGCGCCCTGGATTGGAAGGGAAAATTCCGTGATGCGGTTGCTCCTTTGTTTACTACCCTATATGAAAGAGTTGCCAATGGCACCGAAGCGAAGATCGTACTTGAAAAAAACAGTCAGCCGGACTATCGGGAAAAACTGAATGCAGAATTGGCCGAAATGGGAAACTCTGAAATGTGGCAGGCAGGAGCCAAGGTGCGTGAACTTCGTCCAGAAAATTGGAAAAAGGAAGCGTAAGTGACCTATTGAGCTTTTCCTTTTCTGAAAAAAGTTTGAACCCTTAAGTCGATTATATTTGCTTTAGAAATAAATCTGGCCCAAGCGTTAAACAAATTTGCAGGTGAGACCCCCATCGACAATCAGTTGGGCTCCGTTGATGTATTTGGCCTCATCCGATGCCAGGAACAATGCGGCATGGGCAACATCCCATGCATCTCCCATCTTTCCCGTAGGGCATTGTTTATTTCGGATTTCGATCATTTTTTCCACATCCCCGGCCGCATAGAAATCCTTAAGCGGTTCACGAATCAAAGGGGTATCCATCAAGCCAGGTAGAATACACAGTTGGCGCGGATATTTTTTCCTGCGTATTGAAGCGCTATACCTTGTGTCAACCCAAGAATTCCTGCCTTGCTCGCATAGTAGGTGATATAGGGGATATTCGTGTAACGAATCGCAGCGACGGAGGCGATGTTGATGATCACGCCTCCTCCCTGTCTTTCCATGTGTGGAAGTGTATATTTGCACGTCAAAAACATGCTCTTGAGATTAATTGCCATCACACGGTCCCAGGTTTCCTCGCTGGTCTCCACAGGTCCGCCCAATACGACGATGCCGACGTTGTTATGCAAAATATCGATCCGGCCATAGGTCTTTAGGCATTGATTGACCATGGGTTTGACTTCATCCGGATTTGAAACATCCACCTTCATTACCGTACAGGCTCCCCCTTCTTGCTGAATGATCGATCTTGTCTCCTCGACCGCAGACAGGTTAATGTCTACTCCAAAAATCTTTGCCCCTTCACGGGCAAATAATACAGCGGTGGCCTTGCCATTCCCCCAACCCGGTCCGACTGCCCCGGCTCCAGTGACAAGGGCGACTTTATTTCTTAAGCGTTCATTCATTTTTTTATTCCTTTTTTCACCTTCCGCCCCCTCCGAGAGTAACCCGGGGAAGCCATAGAATGATCTCGGGATATACGGTGCATATAAATAGTCCCAGTGCCTGAAGAGAGACGAAAGGAATAACGCCTCGGTAGATATCCCATGTAGTGATCTCAGGAGGAGAAGCTCCTTTCACAAAGAAGATAGCGTAGGCAAAAGGAGGGGTTAGAAAAGACATCTGAAGGTTGACACAGACAAGCAATGCAAACCAAAGTTGATCAAAACCCAATGCCGAAACGACAGGCAGGAAAATGGGCACGAGGATATAGAGCAGCCCTTGCCAGGAGATAAAGAACCCTCCGATGAATAATATGAACATCATGGTAGCCAGGACAAACCACTTACCAAAGGGCAGCGCAATCAAGGCGTCTCTTATTAAGGCTCCGCCCCCCAAATAGAGAAATACGACGTTAAATATACCAGCCCCGAAGATGATGAAAAAAACCATCGAGGTGACGATCAGGGTCGAATAGGCAGCCTCTTTCACGTACTGCAGTGTTAGTTTGCGATAGAATGCGGCCAGGATCATTGCACAGAACGCTCCCACACCTGAGGCCTCGGTCGGAGAAGTAATACCACCAAGAATGGATCCCAGCACCGCGACAATCAGGAAAGCGGCGGGGAGCATATAGAATGCGGTGTCCCTGAGCAGCTTTAAGCCGATAGGGGGTCTCTCTTCGCGGGATATGGCCGGTGCTGTCTTTGGCCGAAGCCAGGACCTTAGAAGAATGTAGGCCAGATAGAGAAACGAAAGAACGAGTCCCGGAAAAAGGGCCCCTGCAAAAAGCTTCGCCACAGATAGGTTCGCCATCGGCCCATACATGACCAACATGACGCTCGGAGGGATGAGAATCCCTAAGCTTCCACCGGCGCAGACAACACCCGTAGCCAATCCCTTATCGTATTTGCGCTTGAGCATAGAAGGAATGGCCAGCAAAGTCATGGTAGTGACCGTTGCGGCAATGACACCCGTGCATGCGGCAAAAATTGTGCAGGTGACGATGGTGGCAATTGCGAGTCCGCCTCTCACGGGACCAAAAAGTTCGTAAAGGCTTTGATAGACCTTTTCGGCTATGCCGCTTTTCTCGAGGATGGTTCCCATAAAGACGAAGAGGGGGACAGCGATCAGGATCTCACTTTCCATGACGTCAAAAATCTGAAGCATGGCCATAGGAAAAATCGCCAGGCCTTGATAGATCAGGCCAAAAACCACCCCGATAAAAATCAAAGCAAAGGCGAGATGAACTCCACCAATCACCATGGCCAGTAGAAGAGTAAACATGACAACAGCAGCGGTTTGTTCTGGAATCATCACTCTTTCCCCTTTGTAATAGAAGATATAGTGCGAATCAATTCAGCGAGGCTTTGGAGGCTGAGAAGAAAAAGTGCAACCGGTATAATCGTCTTACTGGGACCTGAAGGGAAAAACCAATTTGTCGTAGAGAGCTTTTCTCCTGTGCTCCATGCGTCGGCAGCAAATTTAATGCCGGCCATGGTGAGTAAAATCATCACGAATAGGATCACTACAGCGTAAATAATGGCGTCAAAGATCAGTTTCCCTCTTGGGGATAGTATATTGTAAACAATATCTATTCTTACATGGGCCTTGTGAAGAAGCGTATAAGCGCCTCCGATCATGAACTGCGCGCCATAAAGCATCCAACAAGTATCATAACCCCACCCTGTGGGGGCATTGAAGAAATGTCGCATCACCACCTCGTGAACCACCGCCAGCATAAGAGGTATGATGAGCCAGGCAGAGGCAATTCCTGTCCATTCGCTGATCCTGTCGATATATTTAAGGACTTTCATGATTTCTCCCTAAGGTCCTTTCTCAAAGATTATGCCCTTCACCCGTCCCCTCTCCCCGATGGGGAGAGGGGGGACTTTTTAATCGAATTTTGTTAAGTCGTAGTAGGGTTTATAGCTTTTTATAAACTCCCTCTGCGATTTCCATACCTTGGCAAAGAAGGGGTCTTTCTTCGATTTTTCCTCCAGTATTTCCATAGTGAGTTTCCTGCATTCGGCCTGATCCTTTTGCGAAAGCTTTGTTGTTTTAGTGCCGTATTTTTCGATCTTTTTGTTAAATTCGATGGTATCCATCCAGAACCGTGCATATCCCTGGAACGTTGCCGCCAAAGCGGCATTTTCAACAATCACCTTCAGATCAGCAGGCAGCTCCTTCCATGATTTTGTCTTTATCAGCAATTGGAATATATTGTTTGACATATGGACCGGCGGCCCGAAACGATACTTGCAAACTTCGTGGAGGCCCAGAGTGTAATCCTGGGATGCTTCTAAATACTCAGCAGCATCAATCAAGCCCCTCTGAAGTCCGGGCACCACCTCTCCGCCGGGAAGTAAAACCACCTTGGCACCTAACTTTTCCCAGAGTTCCATGCTGAGGCCCGCAGCTCTAATCTTTAAACCCTTTATATCCTTCAAGGTTTTGATAGGCCTTTTGGACCAGACTTCCTCAGGAGGCGTTAACCCCAAAGGAAAGACAATGAGTTCCTCCTTGTACATCTCCTGTTCCAACTCCTTACCCCCTCCAGCGTACATCCAGATGATAAGGTCATTAAACTCCAATACGCCGGCAGGCAAGGTGTAGAAAAGGTCTCCAGCGAGGTACTTCCCTTTCTGCCATGCGGGAGTGTTCATCCCAAAATCGAGGAGTCCGTCACGTATAGCGTCATATATTTTTGTAGGGGGAACGATCTCCCCCGCGTCATGCAGTTCAATAACCATTCTGCCCCCACTCATTTTGTCTATATATTCCTTCCAAAGCACAATGGTTTGCTTGCCCAGTGGCGTAGCTAACCCGAAGCAGCCTTGCCCTTTCCACTTAATTGGCTTATCTGCTGCATGACCGAGTCCTACAGTGATAAACACCAGTGCTGTTACCAATACGATCAGAGTGACACTATGTTTCTTCATCATTTTGGACCTCCTTTCAACTTTTTGGTTTGCTTAAACAAAACTGCCATTTGAGTCACAATAAAAATTTCATTTTTACCCGTTCTCTCTTTCCACCAATCTAATTTACCTTTTCTTTTTGAATCACCTCCTTCGTCGCCTGAAGAGTATTCCCCGATCCTGATAGAATTCTTCCTCTTTGGTGTTGTCGTTGCCTTCATTTTCCATCGCAGATTGACTTCAGGCACTATACAAAAATTTTTTAACAGGGATGTATGGCAGTCTTCTGATTCTCTCTAAAAATGCCAACCCTTTAGTCAAACACCACTGCGCCCTTGATGAAGCCGGCTGGCGGCCGAACCTCGAACTCTTGTAGCTCTAAACGTCCCGGCTCCACCAGCACCATGGCCCTGGCTTTCAAGATTTTTCTCCCTTCAGGGTTTCATCAAAATAAACGTCTTAATTTAGCTGTTTGAAATCGTCTTGTAAAATCCCTCCCAACCTCCCTTTGCTAAAGGGAGGAGAAACATCTCCCCCTTTTGACAAAGGGGGACAAAGAGGGATTAGATAACTTTTTGAAAGCGCTATAGTGAACGACCCTGCGAGGAGCGAAGCGACGTGGCAATCTCTTGAGATTGCGTCACTTCGCTCGCAATGACACATGGATAAGGTCAACTTATTTATGTCGTTCACTTTAAAGTGTTACAAATAAACGAATTTTACGTATTTGTATGAGTAAGTCATTCGTCTTAATGAAAATCGAACTCATTTTCCTACCTTGCCTTTTCCTACCGGAGTAATCACCCTGATTCCGATTTCAGGGTCTTCCTCCCTTAGTAGAGAGATCTTTTCAAATTCCATGATGACAACATCAAGAGTCAAAAGAACCGGATTTCCCCCTGGGAGGAAATGGCCTCCGTAAACCTTTCCCTCCGCATCGCTGAAAATTGCATGGAAGTGGATGAAGAGCCCACTCTCGCTTTCCTGGTCTTTGCTTATGAACCCCTTGCCGGAAAGGATCTCAAGCGGTCCTGAGACCGTTTGGGGTTCCCCATAGCCGACCCCTTTCTTCGTTCCTTCCTTTATGACAGGGAGGACAAAGGTCGACTTTTCAAGGCTTCCGATCACACTGAAGGCTCCACTTTCAATCTCGTTCTCGAAACAAATCTTCTCGATCCCCGAGATGAGGTCTGTTCCTGGAAGAATCCTGGCTGAAACGATCTTCCGTGGTTTCCCCTTTGCCCATTTTACTCTTAACTTATTGTCCATGATCTCTCTCAAAGCAGAAGCAGAGGAGGATTTTCGATCAACCTCTTGATACGATTCAAGAAGGGTGCGGCCGTAGCGCCGTCGACGATCCGATGATCCGAGGATAAACTGAACCAGGCCATGGGCCGGATCTTGATCTCCCCTCCAATGACGACTGGTTTTTCAATAGTTCTCCCAACTCCCAGGATTGAACATTCCGGGGGATTGATGATGGGATTGAGTTTATCGATTCCGAGCATCCCCATATTGGAAAGGGTGAAGGTCCCCCCTCCGACATCTTCCAAAGAGAGTTTTCCCTCCCTCGCCTTTTGCGTCAGGTCTCTTATGGTGAGGGCGATTTCGGTCAAGGATTTCCGGTCAGCATGATGGACCACAGGGACGATCAGACCATTCTCGATGGCGATCGCCACACCAATATTGATTTCATCTAATAAATGGATTTGATCACCTTCGATGCGGGAATTGATGATGGGATGATCTTTGAGGGCCGATGCAACCATTCTAACCAATAGATCGGTAAGCGTTAACCGGACCTGAATCCGTTTCTCTACCTCCTCTTTCAATTGTTCTCGTAGTGACAGACAGGCGGTCATATCGATCTCTGAAGAGAGGTAGAAATGAGGAATATTCTGAAAACTTTCGGTCATCCTCTTGGCGATGATCCGCCTGATGCCCTTGAGCGGAATGATCTTCTCCTCTGGTTTCGGAACCTGTGGAGGAATTTCCACCTCTATAGCAGCCGCCTTTTCGGGAGCCTTCATCACATCTATCTTAACAATTCTCCCTCCAGGACCAGAACCTTTCAGGGAGGAAAGATCAACTCCTTTCTCCTGAGCGATCTTCCTGGCAATGGGAGAGGCAAAAATCCTTTTGCGAGGCTCCTTCAATTCTTTTTTTAAGGCAACAGGAACGGCCTTCTCGACCAAAACCTCGGGTTTCATTCCTTCGACCTCCGCCAACGACTCCCCTTCCTCGGCAATGATGGCAATGGGCGTTGTCACTGGGACAACCTCTCCCTCATGATGAAGGATCTTTTGAAGAATCCCAGAGGCAGGAGATTCGTATTGAAAATTGATCTTTTCTGTGATGATTTCGACCAGAGGTTCTCCTTTTTCAACCCGATCTCCTTCCTGTTTCAACCATTTCTCAATGGTCCCTTCTGTCATGGTCAAGCCCAACTTGGGCATAATGACGGTCGTTGCCATAGTCAATCTCCGGGTTGTCCCTCTATAATTTAGAGCTACTCATTTCAACCGCAGCACCGCAACACTGCAGAACAGAACATTTAAGATTATCCTTTCATCATGTGGATGGCCTCTCCGGAGGTATCGAGAGCAGCCTCGAAGAAGGCCTCCGAGAAAGTGGGATGGGCAAAGATCATCTCTTTAATCTCTTCCACTCCAATTTCATGCCTCATGGCCATGGCGCCCAGATGGATCAATTCTGTGGCTGAAGGGCCGAGAATGTGAACCCCCAAGACCTCGCCATATTTCTTTTCGGAGATGATTTTAACCATCCCTTCCTGGTTTCCCGTAGCAATGGATCGCCCACATGCCATAAATGGGAATTTACCAATATTCACCTCTCCCCACTCGGTCTTCGCCTGTTCTTCTGTGAGACCAATGGATGCAGCCTCCGGGTTTGAATAAAGGCAAATGGGGACCAATCGATCATCGATCCGGGTTGATTGACCCAATATATTTTCCACGGCAACCCTGGCCTCCATAAAGGCCTTGTGAGCCAGGCAACCCCGGCCAACCACATCCCCTATGGCATAGATTCCAGGCGATGACGTCTTCATGCTTGGATTGACAGGGATAAATCCATTCTGTAAGTTAAGCGAGGCCTTCTCAAGATGGAGCCCCGTCACATATCCCTGCCGGTCCCCCACCCATAATATCATTTTGGAATCAATGGTCTCTGACTTGCCCTTAGAAACTATTTGAAGACGAACTGTCTTTTGGTCCTTTGAGATTTCGGTGCTTTTTGCCTCTGTATCTGTCAGCACCTTGATATTCCTCTTCGTCAAAAGGCTTTTGTATCGGACAGAAATCTCACGATCCATTTGGGGGAGAATTCGATTCTGTTTTTCGATAAGGGTCACTTGCACCCCAAAGATATTGAAAAAAGTGGCAAACTCTACTCCCCTTCTACCTCCTCCGACAATGGCCATACTTGTTGGAAGGTCCGCCATCTTCAGGAGATCATCACTCCCAATGACCTTCTTTCCGTCCCTTCCGAGTTGGGATTCTTCTTTTAAAGCAGCCCCCGTGGCGATGATGATCCGGTCTGAGTGGATGGGTTCTATGGAAGTCCCGTCTCTTAACACCTGAAGGGTATGGGGTTCAATAAATGAGGCCTCCCCCTGGAAAATTGTTATGCGATCACGATTCAAGAGGTTCCGGAGGCCTCCCACCACTTGCTGTATGGCAATGTCCTTCTTCTCCATCGCCTTTTTAAAAAAAGAGAGGATATCCTCGCTTTTTTTTATCATACCGGATTTGATGGCTTCCTCTAAAAAGGTGGCTTCTTTCAACAGTGCCTTGGTTGGAATACAGCCGCGGTTTAAACAGGTCCCCCCAAAATCGCCTTTTTCAATAATGGCCGTAGAGAGTCCCTTTTGGGCAAACAGGATGGCCGCGAGATAACCACCAGGGCCGCTCCCAATGACGATCGCATCAAATGTTTTAACTTCTTTTTCCAAAGAATCTATTCCTTTTTAAAAATATCCGGCTCTTCAACAATAGGTCACCTGCCTGACCGCCTTCACAATGTCTTCCACACTTGGGAGGACAAACTTCTCCAGAGGTGGAGAGAAGGGTATAGGAACATCCTTGGTGGCCACACGGAGAACAGGGGCATCCAGATAATCAAATAGTTCGCTGCTGATTCTTGCAACCAATTCAGCGCCGAAGCCTCCGGTCAGGCATGCTTCGTGTACGACTACTGCCCGATACGTCTTTTTAAGAGATTCGGCGATCGTCTTAAAATCGAGCGGCTTTAAGGTTCGAAGATCGATCACCTCGGCTTCGATGCCCAAACCTGCCAGCTCTTTCACTGCCTCAATGGTAAGGTAATACCCTGAGCCGTAGGTCAAAATGGTTACATCCTTGCCCTGTCGCTTGACCGCCGCCTTTCCTAAAGGGATGACATACTCCCCTTCGGGAACAGGACCCATCTTGGCAAAAAGTTTCTTATGCTGGAAAAAGATAATCGGGTCATCATCCCGAAGCGACGCTGTTAGAAGCCCTTTCACATCAGCAGGTTCGCTTGGCACTACCACCTTCAGTCCCGGGGTATGGACAAACCAGCTTTCCAAAGATTGAGAATGGTGGGCAGCTGCACCTAACCCCGCTCCATCGGGCGCCCAGATGACAAGTGGAACCTTCACCTGTCCACCGAACATGTATCGGATCTTGGCTGACTGATTGGCTATCTCATCCATGGCACAGGTGACGAAATCGGCAAAGTGCATATCCACCAATGGCCGCATTCCGGTCAGAGCCGCGCCTAAGCCAGCGCCGACAATACAGGTTTCTGAAATCGGCGTGTCGATGACACGGCCAGGAAACTTCTCGGGCAATCCTTTAAACTGACCAAAAATACCACCATGGTAAACAAGATCTTCACCGATGATAAAGATCCTTTCATCTCGGGTCATTTCTTCGGTGAGGACTTCTGCAATGGCGGCAGAACAGCTTATGATTCTCTCTGACATGACATCCTCTTCATGGCGTTAGGGGTTGACGAACAGATCCTCCAAAGCTTCTTCTGGCTTGGGCCACTCGCTCTGTTCAGCGAATTCGACGGCTTCTTTTAAGTCTGCCTCTATCTTGGCTGCAATCTCTCTTTCCAGATCTTTCGTCAAGATCTTTTTCTTCATGAGGATTGTGGTAAAGCGGGAGATGGGATCATTTTTTTGCTCCCATTCGACCACCTCTGCCTGGTCTCGATACCTCTGGGGATCTCCTTCAAAATGGCCGCGACGCCGGTAAGTCTTGTTTTCAAGCAGAGTAGGACCCTCACCTTGGCGGGCCCGGCCCACTGCCTCAGCCGCAGCGTGTCGCACCGCGAGTACATCATTCCCATCCACAGACACACCTGGGATGCCATAGCCTTTTGCCCGGTTCGCAATATCGATGATGGAACAGGCATAAGAGGTCTTTGTGGTCGACGCATAGCAATTGTTCTCGCAAACGAACAAAATGGGAAGCTTCCAGATCGCTGCCATGTTTAAGGCCTCATGGAATGGGCCACGATTTGAGGCTCCGTCTCCGAAGAAGCAGACAGCGACTTGCTCTGTTTTTCGAAGCTTGATGGACAGACCGGCCCCTGTGATAATGGGGAAGCCGCCAGCCACCACGCCGTTTGCCCCCAGGATGCCAAGGGAGAAATCGGCAATATGCATCGATCCCCCTTTGCCCTTGCAATATCCCGTCTTGCGGCCCATCAGTTCTGCGACCATTCTCTTCAGGTCCCCTCCCTTGGCAATGACATGGCCGTGACCACGATGAGTCGTGATGAGATAGTCATCCGGTCGAAGTATCGAGCAGACACCGACCGACGATCCCTCCTGACCGATGGATAAATGGATGAAACCTGGTATTTTCCCAGCGGCAAACAGCTCACCAGCCAGAGTTTCAAATTTTCGAACGGTTACCATGGTGCGGTAAAGGGAGAGCAAAGTATTGGATTCATCAGACATAGAAACCATTCCTTTCTTCCATTGGTCGAATTCGGGCCTACCTGGGAGACACTAAAACACAGAGACCGACTCCCTCCGTTTTTCCAACGCTTTCCCCTCGATGGGGAATGCTTGGGTTAAAATAGGCTGTATCCCCTTCTCTAAGAATAAAAGTTTTATCTCCATATGTTAGTTTGATTTTCCCTTTAAGAATAAATAACATCTCCTCCCCTTCGTGTTCAAAGAGTTTTTGAACATGGCTGCCAAGTGGATATTTTATAATGAATGGCTCCATGGTCTTCCTTTTTTTCTTATGAGCCAGCGACTCATAGGAAAAACCGATATCAGACCCTGGCCCTACAATCTTTTTCCTATGCCCCCTTCTCACTAAAATGATGTCCTGATTTTCTCCAGTATTTTCGTCTAATAATGTGGATATACTGACACCCAAGGCTATTGCAATTTTAGAGAGGCTCGCAATGGAAGGTGAGGTTTTGTGGTTTTCAGTCTTGGAGATAAAGGCCTTGGAAAATCCAGTCTTGTTTGCCAACATTTCCTGGGTCATCCGCTGCTCTAATCGGAGTTGCCGGATTTTTTTTGCAATCTTAATTTCAATCATAAAGTTAACTATTTGTCAACTTGTTGAGTAATATTTAACAAATTTTTAAAAATGTCAAGAAAAAAAATATTCTCAGCCCAGAGAAAGAAGTCGTAATTATGGCAATGGGAGTAAAGCATTCCAGAGATTTTGAATCGTATTGCCAAAAGGCCTTCCCCCCAATCCATCCATCACGAGAGAGATGAGAAAAATAATGGATAGGATACCCAGAAAAATAAAAAGGATGAAGTCATGGTTGTGATAGAATTTTCCAACCCATTGAGCAGTGGTGTAGAAAGAATTTTTTTCAAGGGGTGTTTTGGAAGGTCCTTTCCCTCCTT
>PEUO01000030.1 GCA_002780715.1 Deltaproteobacteria bacterium CG03_land_8_20_14_0_80_45_14 | reverse complement strand
CATAAGTCTCTTTTCCCCAGAGGAAAGAAGCAGTGTGGAAGAGGACTTCCTTATCGCTGATTTCGAGAAAGATGGGATGATTTGATTTTCCCTCAATGATGATGGCATCATAACCAGTTCGGCTGAGGGAGAGGGTGATTTTTCCTCCGGAGTAGGATTCAGAGTAGATTCCAGTCTGGGGAGATTTGGTGAAGACTGCGTAACGGCTGGAACCGTAAAAAGGGGTGTCCGCCAAGGGACCTAATGTGATGATGAGGCGGTTTTCAGGTGAAAAGGGATCGATATGAGGTGGGTTTTCTTTAAGAAGAAGGCAAGACCCCAGACCCTTTCCGCCCAGATAGGATCTGAGAATGGATTCAGGAATGGGTTCAACCGTCGTCTTTTGCTTAGAGAGATTGATTCGAAGAAGTTGATTGAAGAAGCCTTTCATAATTCCTATCTTAAAAGAAATTGGAGGATTAAATCAAGGAGGGATCCCGGAAGATATTACTCGCGATAGTGATTTGTGCTGGTGATTCGTATTTTAGGCGATTGATTCACTAATACCCTTCACCCACCGCCAACACTATTTATTTTTCAGGGTCATTCGAGTGGGTTTATGGTATAAATGTTTATCATTACATGAAATTCCCAAGAGGGTTTTTTTATGAAAGAGATGGTTCATTCCGAACGGAGAGGGTTTATAAAAAGAATGGAATCTTGATTGCCCTATTTAAACAAAGGAGAGCTCTATGCAGAAGATAAGGAGAGGGAATAGAAATGTTTTAACAACCATTATAGTTCTTTCATTATTATCTTTCGCAGGCCTTCTAATCGCTGACAATGGAGATGAGGACTTGCTAAGACAGGCTAAAAACATTTTTGGCCCTTTACCACAAGTCATGACGTCTGAAAAAAATCCTATCACCCCTGAAAAGGTCAAATTAGGGAAAATACTTTTTTACGAAACACGAATTTCTGTAGACGGGACAGTAAGCTGTGCAAGATGCCATCCGATCGGTTTGTATGCGGCTGATGGGTTAAAAAAGTCTATAGGGAATAATTGCAAAGTCAACCCGAGAAATACCCCCACCATTTTTAATGCAGCAGGGCAGATTTCCGCGCATTGGATAGGAAACCGAATAGATGTGGAAGACCAGGCAAGACAATCGGTGATCGGTCCGCCTTCATTTGGAATGCCTTCTTATGAGGCAGTGGAAAAAAAACTTAAAGAGATAAAAGGATATATGGACCTGTTTAAGAACGCATTCCCGGGAGAGGCCAATCCGATAACCGTAGATAATTTTGCAAAAGCCATCGGCGCTTTGAGAGTTACATTTTTGAAATCCTTAACAGGGAAGATTCCTGAAGATGCTCTAAAGGTTCCTTTGCTGCCCTCAACAGAGTAAGCTATCGTCTCCCCGGTTTTGCACTCACTACAGCCTTTGCCTCAGAGTACCCTTACCACTTCAGCGTGGTCATTACGCCATAATGCTCCGAGGGAGAGGCGCCGTCCACCGGTTTCATAACTGCTCTCTTTTTCAGAATATTGTCATGCACGTGCTTGACAGGCATCACACATATGTTTTAAATGAGGACCATAGATTTTTGAAATTCTCGCAGAAAGAGTCTCCGACAGTTTTGCCGATTCTTGAAAGTTTTGTCGAAATATTCATAATGCATCGGTATTAAATCGAAAATTTGACGTTTCGAATTTTTGCCTTCAACTTAATTGTCGGCAGGACTCAATTAACGGATGATGATCTTGAAATTTCAAAAATTTATTAACTTCATGCAATCATTAGATATTTCTTTCATTTCAAAGATTTTCTAGACCTGGGCATTAAAGTTGCAGATCAATTTAGAGGATTTTTAATGGTAGGCAAACGAAAACTATTCATTCTTGCAATCGTTCTCATCCCACTTCTTCTTGGAATGACACCGCTGAACTTGTTTAATAAACTATCCGGTCATTGTCCATTTTCTCAAGGCAAACAAATCCAGAGGGCGAGTTCTTGCCTTTTCCATTCGATTATCTCCCAAGATGATTTTAATATACCAAGTTTAAATTCAGCCCTACTGGAAAAGGAATCAACACCTTCATTTCATATCACGGCGTATAATTCGACCCGCTCTCATATTTCCCTAATATCTTTTCCCCTCCTCTGCTAATTCCTACCAAAGCAATTTATCTATTTAAATCATTCGCAGAATTGTTTTGCCAAGATATTCCATTTACTATTTTGTTCATAAAGACCAGAATATGCAATGCATACAAAGGAGATTTAAAATGACACAGCAAAAAAGATCAGATACCAATATAAGCAAGAGGTTTGCGGCAAGTAGCGCTATTGTCCTTTCGTTTATTGTGGGGCTGGAAATTGTTATTATGATCAGCCCGTTTGCTTTCTTTTTCTATGCAGCATTCAACCCATTTTTGCTTGCATTGAATCAATCGTCGATGAGTCGTTGGCTGACAGCCTTCTTTCTTCCTCACATGGTCGTTCCACCCAATGAGGCATTGACGGTTATTCGTATTTTAGGATCGGTGTTTTTTGTGGGTGGGATGCTAATATTTCTTGTTTGTGCTGGACAGGTCTACATAGGCAAGGTGTTGAAAAAGGGTGTTGCGACGAAAGGATTTTATACCTTTATCCGCCATCCCCAATACCTTGGCCTTGGATTGGGAGCTTTGGGGCTGGCTATCATGTGGCCCAGATTCTTGACGCTTACGCTTTTTGCAGTAATGCTATTTTTGTATTATCTTCTCGCCAAAGACGAGGAGCGCAGGATGACAAATCGTTTTGGAGAAAGCTATGTAGTTTATATGGATCGGACGGGAATGTTCCTTCCCCGTTTCATTGAGAAAGTATTGACAAGAAACTCAAAGTCACAAAAACGTCTGGGTTTCGGGAAAGCCATTCTCATCTTTGCGGTGCTTCTTGTAGTCGTCATAGGAAGCGGATTCATTTTACGAACCTATACCATCCATCATCTTCCACTGGTGCAAGTCAACCGTGTTGATGTGATCGCTATAACAAAAGAAGACCTAATAGCGGTAAAACAATTGCTTCCTTCAGTGCTTGAGGATCCTGCCATTGGCTCAAAGTTGCAAGCAATCGAAAATATCGAAGGTCATCGCGTCCTTGCCTATTTCATCCCGGTTGATTATGTGATGCAAGGAATGATCGCTAATACGGGTGGGGAATGGAAACTGTTCGAGCAGCACAAAACGATTGGTATGATTACTGAATATATTTTTCATCCGTTCACTCATTTAACAGAAGGACATGCTCATCACCCTGGAATGCAGGCTCACAATCCGAATTTGCATAATAGTCCGGCGATGAGACGGAGGATCATCTTCATCGAGTTATCTTCCAGTCATGGAGAGTTTACATCACCCTTTGATGATTTTGGCATCAACATCACACGGACGCCACTTTTCTTTGTCGATGTGCATCTTCATACAGGGGAAATTCTTCAAATACGAGATACACCTACAGGAAGCGGATGGGGCACTGTGCCAACACCGATATTTTAGAGGGAGGTCTTTCTCTTAGGGAGACTATATGATTCCACTCAGCGTTCTATTCACAAGGGTTTTCAAACTTGGGGCCACAGCGTATGGCGGGCCTGGAATGATCAGCCACATCAAGGAGACGACTGTAAATCGATACGGCTGGGTGAAAGAAGGGGAGTTCATGCGAGGGGTGGCTCTCTGCCAGTTGATCCCGGGTGCTACCATGGTCCAGATAGTCACTTATATCGGGTATCGGATGAGAGGAATCTGGGGTGCCCTTGCAGCCGCTGTAGCTTTTGTTCTCCCGGCATTTATCGCAATCCTGGTTCTCTCCACCATCTATTTCAAATACCATAGTCTCTGGTTTATCCAGGCTCTTTTTAAGGGATTGGGAGCAATTGTAGTGGCCATCATCCTCAATGCCTGCATCACCTTCGGCAGACCCATTTTCAAGGATTGGAAAGTGATTCTCATAGCCGCAGCGGCTTTTCTTGCCATTTATAAAAAGATCAACCTTCCATACATTCTTCTCACTGGTGGACTCCTATCGATTATCATTTGGGGTCTTCTCAAGTAAATTCGTAGAATCCCTTGCCCGACCTATTGACAATATGCTTTTTTTAGCATATCGTATGGTTCATTCTTTTTGGGGGAGGTCTTGAATGGAAATCAAAGCGAAATTCTGGATCGAAAATAAAGGTGAAGTGGTGCTTGGAGGCGGCAAAACGGCACTACTTGGGGCTGTTGATCGGCTGGGTTCTATTCAAGCTGCGGCGGATGAATTTGGGATGTCTTATCGACATGCATGGGGTGCGATTAAAAAAATTGAACAACGGGCAGGATTTAAAATCGTGGATACGAAATTGGGCGGTAAGGAAGGAGGGGGAGCCCGATTAACTCAGCAGGGAAAGGCCTTTGTTGACCGAGTGGATTCGTTATTAAGTGATCTCAGCAGAATGGTGGAGAAGAGATTTAAACAGAAGTCTGGAAAATGCTCATTATTATAAAGTGGAATATCATGCGCTTGTGGGGCAACGACTATAACAAGATGGAGTTTGCTGGCGCCTTTGGCGATCTGGGGACTTTGATTCCTTTTGTCGTGGGCTACATCACCCTTAATAAAATGGACCCTTTGGGTATTCTCGTTGCCTTTGGCGTCTTTAAAATTTTTGTTGGACTTTATTTCAAGACTCCCGTTCCCATTCAACCCATGAAGGCAATCGGAGGAATGGCCATCGCCCATTCAGGGTCTATCACTCCTGGGATGATCTTGGGATCAGGAATTTTCACTGGACTCTTTTGGCTTCTTATGGGAGCTACCGGAGCGATTACATGGATCGAAAAGATTACTACGAAGCCTGTGGTTCGAGGCATCATGCTTGGATTAGGCTTGAGTTTCATTATGGAAGGTTTAGGGATGATGAAGGTGCAGCCCCTGTTCGCAATCGGGGGAGTGGTCATTACCCTGTTTCTTCTGAATAGCAAGCGTTTTCCCGCCATGTTGTGCCTTCTGGCATATGGAATCACGGTGGCCTTTATCCAAAAACCAGAATTGATTGGAGAGCTTTCAAATCTTTCGATTCGATTTCGATTGCCTGAGTTGGCCTTTGGACAAATTTCGTGGAAAGAACTTCTCTCTGGCTTTTTCATTTTGGGACTTCCCCAAGCTCCTCTCACCCTCGGGAATGCTATCATCGGCACTGTAGCCGAAAATAATCAATATTTTCCCGATCGAAAAGTCACGGCCAAAACAATCAGCCTTGATC
Organism: Deltaproteobacteria bacterium CG03_land_8_20_14_0_80_45_14; assembly: GCA_002780715.1. Lineage (GTDB taxonomy): Bacteria > Desulfobacterota > BSN033 > BSN033 > UBA1163 > UBA1163. The sequence continues at coordinate 2,625 of PEUO01000030.1, read as the reverse complement.
ATGGTGTCATGAACCTAATCAGTACTTGCATCGGAGGCGTTCCCATGTGCCATGGGGCAGGAGGCATGGCCGGTCATATTCGATTTGGCGCCAGGACAGGAGGGGCGTTGGTCATTCTGGGTTTGATCGTACTTCTGACAGGGCTTTTTTTAAGCGACTCAGTAGCCCTCCTTTTTCAAGTCTTTCCTCGCCCAATTCTGGGTGTGATCCTTTTTTTCGCTGGGGTGGAACTGGCGCTGGTCATTCGGGACATCAAACTGAAGAAGCAGAATCTTTTCGTCCTTCTTGTGACGGCCGGCACAGCCATGTGGAATATGGGGGTAGCTTATCTGGCAGGGTTATTACTGTATTACGGTCTCCAACGCCGCTGGTTCAGGATATAAGGCGTTCTCAGCCCTGTTTCACCACGATGTCCAAAATCTTGGCAGACGAAGCAGCGGTCTTCCAGTTATGTTTTATTCCTGCTGAAATGAAATAGGTTTCCATGGGCCTCAGTAATTTCTTCTCTTCACCCATAGACATCTCTATCTCACCTTCAATCACAACTCCGCACTGGTCGAAAGGATGGTCATGAGCAACCCCTTCTTTGTCCGGAGCGATTTCCATAACAGCCATGGTTAAATTTTTCCCTGATTCTAATTTACTCCAGATGCCAGGCCGAAATTCCTCCAGTTTTAATGTTTTGAGATCCCAGAATCCCATCTTTTATCTCCTGTATTTCAAGCTTGGGAATTTTAAAATCGGATCTATTTTATGGTTTGCAGGTTACATAACAAACCCCAGTGGGTGTTTCTATGGCATAGGGGAAATATAGCCAATTTCAGATTTTAGATTGTGGATTTCGGAATGGAGAGCAAATTTAAATCTGAAAGGATCGGGATATATGAGAAGATGTGTCCAATTTCCGCAATCCGCATTCAGCCATCCGAAATTGAATTACGTGCCCATTCCGATCTCTTTTAACTTCGCGACGATCTTTTCCTTGTCCAAGACTCCCACATGTCTGAAAACTTCTTTTCCCTTTGAGTCGAAGAAGACGAGGGTGGGGATGAGTTGCACTTTATACTCCCTGGCGAGGTTTTGATATTTATAAACATCAATCACCAAAGTTCGAGCCCTTCCTGTATATTCTTTGTCAATCTCTCTAAGGATGGGTCTCATCTGACGGCAGGGGACGCAGGAATTCGCCCCAAAATCCACCAAAATGGGCTTCCCGCTGGCGAGAGCCTGTTTGAAATCTTCTTCCGTATTTGATTCAGGTGCCTTGGCGGTAATTTTCTGTAAACGCTCCTGGTTAATTTCAACTTTGGCATTTTTTCGAAGCTCCCCTAAAAACTGCCCCCATGCTTCCCTTTGTTTTGCTTCCCGAATGATCTGTTCAATCGCCGGAGCCACCTCTTTTAGGGGTTTCCCCTCCATTCGATCCTTGTACATCTTATAGAATCCTTCTATCTCCTCACGTGTTACCTCAGGTGGGGAAGAAAACTTTTTCTCCATAAACTCGGTGATGATGGTTTCCTCAGGCGACCGAGAACCTTTTTCTGCATCCTTGTAGGTTTTAACGGGAGTAGAAAGACCCTGTTTCTTTGCTTCTTGTAAAAGGAGTGTCTTCATGACCATTCCTTCAAGAAATTTATTGGGTTCCTCCCGTAGCATATCTCGTATTAAAGGGGTTTCCACATTGGCCAGTTCTTTATTAAACTGCTCTACTGTGACCTTTTCATCATTCACCCGAGCAAGAACTTGCCGGTTTGGATTCTCGAGATAAAAAAAGTAAAAAAGAAAGGCCCCTGCCAGCACAACGATTGCAATGGCCACAAAAATAATAATTTTTCTCTTCATCGTTCCTCCCTTAGATTCAGTGGATTGTTCTTCAACTGTGCTATCCATTTAAGCCTGCTCCTTTCATTATTTTGAGACGGTTTGTTTCAAACTCCTTTGTAAATAATAAAAGACATTTTTTCAACTCCAGTTCATCGTTAACCAGTTTCAAGGCAAAAGCCATACAGGTAGGTTCCCCGCATTCCTTACAGTTCTTGCCGGGTAGAAGTTTAAAGACCTCAAGGGGCCTTAAAATCGGTCTGGAGGTATAGGTACTTCGTGAGTGCAATCTGTCGGGGCCGAAATGTAATGAGTCGTCCTCGTCTCTTTACGGTTAGAATTTTTTCTTCCTCGAAATAATGAAGCCCTTTAAGGGCCGTATTGAGATAAGGGAGCATCTCACTGATATCCTCAGAGAGATCCACCATCGCATTCACCTTCTGGGATGAAGGATTACAATCTGAGAGGACGATTCTTATTTGATACTTTTTAATTAACATTTTTCGTATCTTTTTCAACTCCCAAGAGACAATGAGGGGACATCGACTCCGGCCGCACTGAGGAGTTCAAGCAGGACGTTAGGTTTCTCCTGATATTCTTCTGAAAACAGCGGATCACAGGTTTGCCCATCGTTGCCTTGGGATTGATTTCAATTCGGTCAGCGATGGTCATAATAAACCTCCTTTACGCCTTGCTCTCGTTACCAATAATACAAAAGAATAAGGGCGTTGACAAGGTTCAAGGAGTTGCGACAGCAATTCTCGGTGAGTTCAAAAACTATTGAGATTCTTCGCTTCGCTCAGA
>PEUO01000044.1 GCA_002780715.1 Deltaproteobacteria bacterium CG03_land_8_20_14_0_80_45_14 | reverse complement strand
CACAGTCCGAAACTTGGGTGAGCTTAGAAATATAGAGGAATTCAACAATCTTATCATTACTTACCAGAACGGGGCCCCGATTCGATTGAAGGACGTGGGATGGGCAGAAGATGCCATGGAGCCCATTCGAACGATTGCCCGACACAACAGGATTCCAGCAGTTGGAATGGGAGTGATTCCCAGGTCTGGAGCCAATGTCGTGGAAGTGGCGAGAGGGGTCAAAGCAAAACTTTCCGAAATCAGAAAAACCCTTCCCCCTGGCGTGGATATCCATATATCAAACGATATGTCAACATTTATCGAGAAGGCCATTGGCGGTGTTACAGAAGACGTCTTTATTGGGGGACTGCTTGCCGCAGTCATCATGTTCATCTTTCTCTTAAGTGTTCGGAGCACAATCATCACGGCCGTTTCCATTCCAACCTCTCTCATTACCAGCTTCGGCATCATGCATTTGATGGGTTTCACTATGAACTATATGACCATGCTTGCCCTTTCCATGATGGTGGGTGTGGTCTGTGATGATGCGATCATTGTCCTTGAGAATATCTACCGACATATGGAGGAGGGAGCCGATCCCATAACGGCTGCAAAAGAGGGGAGTTCAGAGATTGCCTTTGCCGCCATGGCGGCCACCTTTTCCATTGCCGCGGTCTTCATACCCGTGGCATTTATGGGAGGGATGATCGGGCGATTCTTCTTTCAGTTCGGGGTAACGGTCGCCGCTTCCGTCATCGCCTCACTGGTGATTGCCTTGGTATTGATCCCAATGCTCTGTTCAAAATTTTTGAAGCTCGAATCCAAACACGGTAGGGTCTACCAGTTCTTCGACCGATCCTATGAAAGACTCGAAAGCCGATACAGAAAGGCGTTGGTCTTCTGTCTGAGGCATCGTTGGCTGATCATTTTGATCGTTACCGGAATGTTCCTTGTGAGTATCGGCATGCTAACGAATTTAAAGAGGGAGTTCGTTCCTAAATCGGATGAGGGGCTGTTTATCATTCGTTTAGAAACCCCCACGGGTTCAACGCTTCCGTATACAGATGAAAAATTGAAGAAAGTCGAAGAGATGACTCTCGCCACGCCCGAGGCTGACCGAGTTTTTATGGCCATCGGGATCGGTGCCCGCCAGGAGGTGAATAAGGGTATTGTAGTGGTGACTTTGAAGGATCGAAAGAAACGGAAGCGGACCCAGCAGCAAATGATGGTCGATATGCGTAAACAATTAAGGGGGGTCCCAGGATTCAAGGCTTATGTCGAGATCTCTCTGCGGTTGCGACCGGAGGAAAGAGAGGAGCACGGCTACAGTTCGATATCAAAGGCCCAGAGATGGAGAAGCTTGAAAAGATCTCCAATCAGATCGTGGGAGAGATGGCGAAGAGTCCGGGTATGGTGGATGTCAGTTCTGACCTTGAGCTGACCAAGCCTGAAGTGAGGGTTCTTATCGATCGAAATAAGGCTGCGGATGTGGGGGTCAATGTTCGCGAAATCTCCTCAGCCGTTCAGCAATTAGTCGGTGGCGAGGAGGTGTCCAAATTTAAGGATGTCGAACGAGCCAAACGTTATGATGTCAGAGTTAGGTTGATTAAAGACCAGCGAATGAATCCCGAGGATATTTCCCGGATCTCTATCAGGACTCCAAAAGGAGGATTGATCAGATTAGCCCAGGTGGTGAAGGTAGAGGAAGGGATCGGACCTAATTTGGTGAATCGAAAGGACCGCCAGAGGAGCGCAACGATTTATGCGGAAACGGCTGGCGGCAAAGCCTTGGGGGAAGCGATTGCGGAGGTCGAAGGTCTGACCAAAAAATATCTTCCCTCCGGTTATTCTCACAGCTTTGGGGGGCAAGCAGAGGCCTTCAAGGAGTCCTTTCAATATTTGATCATGGCCCTCGTCCAGGCAATCATTATTATCTACATGGTTCTGGCCATGCAGTTTAACAGTTTCGTCCATCCCCTTACTGTTATGCTCGCTTTGCCTTTGAGCACGGTAGGGGCTTTTGGCGCCCTTTATCTAACCGGTGATACCATCTCCATTATGAGCATGATCGGGATGATTACGCTCACGGCTTTGGTTGTGAAGAATTCCATTCTCTTAGTGGATTACACGAATACATTGAGAGAACGGGGAATGGAAAGGAATCAAGCGGTGCTTCAAGCCTCTCCGGTTAGGCTTCGGCCCATCCTGATGACCGCCGTAACCACTATCTTAGGAGTTCTCCCTGTGGCTTTGGGTTATAGCGCAGGAGGTGAGGCAAGGGCTGGGATGGGAAGGGCGACCTTTGGGGGCATGTTTGCCTCAACCTTGCTGACGCTCTTTATCGTTCCTGTTGCCTACACACTGCTCGATGATCTTCAGGAAAAATTGAAAAGTCTGTTGAAGGGGAAGAGAAAAATAGGGAAATAAAAATTGATGAAGAGAAAAGGTCATTATCTAAAAGGGGAATTTCTTTTTCAGCACATTTCTGGACCCTTCAGACGTGATTCGGATTTAAACACACATAATCTCATTCTTTGACTCAGAAGGTGTGAAAAAATTCAGGAGAAGGTCGGGCAGGGGTATCTTCAAAGTTTTACAATTACGACATCCCCGCCCGACCTTGAGGCTTTGAGTGATTTTTTCACAGCTTCTCACTTTTTAAGAGTGATGAATCGGCATAAAGATTGCATGTTTAAGCTATTGTTTTTTAAGCTATAATTTTTAAATTTCCTTTAATTTTAAGGAGTTTCCTAAATTAATAAATTTTTGTAGCTTAAAAGCTCATTGACAGAAGTGGCAAGTTATGGTAATTTTTTTACCAATAGTTATACAGTGGATTGAAATTTAATGAAATATATTGTCACATTAGTGATATTTTTTTGTTTATTTTTTCTGACTACCCCATCCTCGGCAGGGATTTATCGTTACGTAGATGAAAGGGGGGTCATTCATTTCACCAACTGTCCAAGAGACCCAAAATTTAAACTCTACATCCGGGAGAGTAAAGAAGATGTTGGGGATGAAAACCATTCCTCTTCCTCTGTTTCCTATATCAGAGATTCTAATCAGTATGATTCACTGATTTCTGAGTTGTCCAAAAAATATCAGGTGGATTTTGCCGTGATCAAGGCGATGATTCGAGCAGAGTCAGGGTTCGATCCCCTTGCTATCTCAAGAAAAGGGGCGAAGGGATTGATGCAATTGATGCCAGAAACCGCTCTCCGGATGAATGTTTCAAACATTTTTAACCCCAGAGAGAATATGGAGGGGGGAGTGCGTTATTTTAAGTACCTCCTTTCCCTTTTTAATGATGATCTCCGACTCTCCTTAGCCGCCTACAATGCTGGTGAGAACGTTGTTGCCGAGTTACGTTCGATCCCTCCTTATCGGGAAACAGTGGATTATGTCAAGAAAGTGTTGAGCTATTATCAATCCTATAGACCTTAGCCCTCCCGGGTAGGCTCGGGAGATACCCAACAATGGCCTCCTCATGGAAAAACTCAATCGCCAACAAATACTGAGCTTGCCGAATGGAGTAACGATCCTCAGGATTTTAGCGATTCCTCTTATCCTTGTTCTCCTTTTTTGCATGGGTCGGGGATATCAACTTCTCACGGGGCTGCTCTTTCTTGGAGCCGCCATTACCGATACACTCGACGGGTATCTCGCAAGAAGCCGTGGAATGGTTACGACCCTGGGAAAATTTCTTGATCCCCTCGCGGATAAGCTCCTGATTGTCACTGCTCTCATCGCACTTATTCCAGCGAGAGAGATTCCTGTCTGGATAGTCATCATCATTGTCGGAAGGGAGATTGCCATTACAGGACTAAGGGGGATCGCCGTTTCTCAGGATATCATTATTTCAGCGAGCACTTTGGGAAAGTACAAAACGGTTTTCGAAGTGGCTTCCATCTTTTTTCTTATCCTCAATGGAAGCTATCTTTCCATTAATTTTCGTCCGATTGGAATGGTTCTTCTATGGATTGCCTTAGGGATTGCCGTCATCTCTGGGATTGACTATTTCAAGAAATATCTGAAGTCCATTATTGTCTAAAAATAAAAATCGAGAGGCGCAAGGCGTAAGTCGCAAGGGGTTTTTGAACCTCAGCCTTAAACTTAACCTAAATGATCTACCTATTTCCCATTTCGCTATCTTCCATTCCATTCGTGTTCTTCCATTCTTCCAACATTCCATTCTTCCATTATTCCCATTTTTATCTGGGCTATTGACATCGAAAGTCAAATCTTGTAATTTTTAATCGTTGAGAAAAGAGAATGCGGGAATAACTCAGCGGTAGAGTGCAACCTTGCCAAGGTTGAAGTCGCGGGTTCAAATCCCGTTTCCCGCTCCAAAGGGCGGCATAGCCAAGTGGTAAGGCGACGGTCTGCAAAACCGTTATTCACCGGTTCAAATCCGGTTGCCGCCTCCAATAAAAGATAAAAGGGTTAGACATTCTAACCGAGACCCTTTCAAATAAATTTATTTGTTCTCGTCTTCTTTCAGCTATTTAATTCCCCCCTCCTGTAAGCAAAAGGCCTTCCTGCAATCCTCTTGGAAGAATTTTATTGAAAGTCAATCTTTATCATGTGAAAATAATAGTATTTCAGGTAGAGGGTGATTTTAAAGGAGGTTCTGGTAATGAAGACTGTTGGGAAGATGAATGCCAAAGTGAATGGAAACGTTGAACGCAAGTTAATGCTGATCGATGGTGAATGGACAGCGAGTGCAGGCGGAGAATTTATTCCCGTCGAAACCCCGGCAAAGAAGGGAACGATCATTGCTGAAGTCCCCAGAGCAATGGAAGCCGATGTGGACCGCTCTGTCAAGGCTGCCGCCAAAGCTTTTGAGAGTTGGAAGCGGATGTCTCCAAGGGATCGTGGAAAATTGATGCTGAAGATCGCTGCTGATATGGAGGCACAATCCGAGAACCTTGCAAAGACCCTTTCACTTGAGACAGGCAATGCCATTCGCACTCAATCCCGGGGAGAGATAGCCCTTGCCGCGGATCTGTTTCGCTTCTATGGTGGAGTGGCCAGTGAGCAAAAGGGTGAAACCGTTCCGCTGGGTGAGCAGGTTTTGTGTTACAGCCGGCGAGAACCCGTCGGCGTGGTTGCAGGAATCATCCCCTGGAACTCACCGATCCTGCTGGGAGCACTCAAAATTACGATGGCCCTTACCCCCGGGAATACGCTGATACTTAAACCAGCTTCCGATGCACCCTTGGCTGTTTTGAAAATGGCGAGAATCTGTAATGCTCACCTTCCAAGAGGTGT
>PEUO01000240.1 GCA_002780715.1 Deltaproteobacteria bacterium CG03_land_8_20_14_0_80_45_14 | reverse complement strand
AGTAGTCAACGCGAAAATGTATCGCTGTAAAACTTTTCCGATACCCCTACCCGCCCTCTCAGCTTGAAGCAATTTTTTCACAGCTTTAGGGGGGAGGGGGGGATTAGAAATGATGAACTCTTCTGACGCAATAGAAAGGCGGCTTTAACTATGGAACAGAATCTCAATAATGAGGCATTGAAACGAAGGGTGACCGAACTGGAGAGAAGGTTAAAAGAGTATGAGCGAAAAGAGGTTCGTCAAAATTTCCAAGAGGTGACCAAACGTCTGGAGAAGATTGCAGAGATGGGAGATGACGGTATTATCGTCTTCGGAGAAGACTATAAGGTTGAGTTCGCTAACAGCGTTGCTTCTGAGCTGACCGGCTATTTGAAAGAGAAATTAGTGGGAATGGATTTTCGGCGTCTCTTGAGCGAGAGGGATATCGGTTATCTTGATCAGATGCATTCCGAGGTGGGAGCAGATGAGAGCAAACGGGTCTGTACAGAGATGGAAGTATTGACTGAGACTGGTCTGAAACGGGATGCCGAGGTTTGTATTACCATCGCGGAGATGGAAAGAGGCAGAGTAAAGACCTATGCCTATTTGAGGGATATCACAGAAAGGAAGCGGATGGAGAGGGAGATCCGGGAGGCCACGAAACGCTTTGAAAAGATCGCCGAGATGGGAGAGGATGGGATCATCGTTTTTGATGAAGAATCCCGGATCGAATTTGCCAATCAGATGGCCTCTGAAATTATGGGTTTTCACAAAGACCAGATCCTCGGTAGAGAATTTTTCTCCCTCATCGGCAAACGGGACGAGGAATTTTTAGAGGAGATGGTTATGCGGGGGGAAGGCCTGGGTCAAAAGGTCTGTACCGAGATGTCCCTCCACATCTCACCAGGTCAGGTCAAAGAAACAGAAGTCTGCCTCGCCCCAACACAATCAGAGGATGGCCGGATCAAGACATATGCCTATATTCGCGACATTACAGAGAGAAAGAAGTTTGAGAAGGCTTTGAGGGAGTCCGAGGAGAAATATCGAAACCTTTTTGAAAGGGTTCGCCACGGCCTCTTCATCAGCACCAAAGAGGGATATTTCCTCGATTGCAATCAGGCCATGTGGGGCTTACTGGGATACGAGGATAAAGAAGGGTTTTTGAAAATCGACATCATCAAAGATCTCTATGTGAACCCAGAGGATCGGAAAACCTTTATGGAGTTAGTTGAGAAGTTGGGTTTCATTAAAGATTTTGAGGTGGAGTTTAAGAAGAAAAATGGCGAGAGGATTACAGTCCTTCTCACCGCTACTGCAAAAAGGGATGAAAAGGGAACGATCATTGGATATGAGGGCCTCAACATCGACATCACCGACCGAAAGAGGATGGAGAAGAAATTGAAAGAAGCGAACGATTTTTTAATGAATCTGATCGAAAGTTCTGTGGATGGCATCATTGTCACCGACATGAAAGGGGATATCCTCATCTTCAACAAGGGAGCGGAAAATCTCTTAGGTTATCAGGGAGAAGAAGTGGTGGAAAAGATGAATATCCGGAGCATTTATCAGCCTGGGGTGGCAAAAGAGGTGATGGATAAACTGAGAAGCCCTGATTTTGGAGGCATCGGGAAATTGACCTCCTTCCCCATTTTCCACCGGAAAAAAGATGGAGAACTGATTGAAGGGGATCTTTCAGCGTCTATCATCTATGATGAAAAAGGGAACGAGATTGCCAGCATTGGAATTTTCAAAGACCTAAGGGAGAGATTGAAGATGGAAAGAGAGCTTCGGGAAATACAACAGGCCCTTCTCCAATCAGAAAAATTAACTGCGATGGGCAGGCTTACCTCACAAATCGCTCATGAGTTGAACAACCCGATCTATGGCATTATGAACACCCTGGAACTTCTCAAGACAGAAATCCCTCCGGAGAGTAAGAGGAGAAGGATTTTAGAATTATCCCTCTCAGAAATTCAGAGGCTCTCTGAGATGCTCCGGAATATGCTTAGTTTTTCAAAGCCCGAAGAGGAAAAGCGAAGGCCCGTCAAGATAGATGAGCTCATTGAAGGAATTCTATTGGTCATGGAGAAACAGATGAAAGAATCGAATATTCAGGTAGAGGCATCCTTCGATTCTGACATTCCAGAGGTGATGGCCTCCACCAACCAGATGAGACAGGTCATGCTGAACATCCTTAAAAATGCTAAGGAGGCGATGCCGAAAGGAGGAACCCTCACTGTCAGAACAACCAGGGAAGGAAATAAGGTCTTGATCCACATCCAAGATACAGGAATAGGAATCCCTGAAGAGATCAGAGATAAGATCTTCGAAGCCTTTTTCACCACTAAACAAAAAGTGAAGGGAGTTGGATTGGGACTTTCAGTCTGTTATGGAATTATTAAAGACCATGGCGGGGAGATCAAGGTAGAGAGCGAAGAGGGGAAAGGTACCACCTTCACCCTTAGCCTGCCCGTCACTTAGAAAATAAAAGTTATTATTACAAACGCATAAAATCATTTGACACGTAGGGTAAGGCTTTAGCCTTGCTTAAAGCAACCCTGAAGGGTTGCCCTACAAAAGATATAATGCGTTTGTATTAGTCTAAGGGTTAGGGTAAAGATGCCTGTTTTGTCGAGGGGTTAAGTCATTGGTGTTTAATTCTTTAGCCTTTACCCTTTGACTCTACACCAAACTGGCTTCATAACCTTTACCCCAACACCATTTTCAAGGTTCGTGGTTGACGACCCCGTCATGAGTTATTACGTGGAGGATAGAATGCCAGAGCTATTGAGAGTAACCGTGGCTGATCTATTAGATGAAACGGCTCTAAAATTTTCTGAGAACGAAGTCCTGGTCGATATCTCAAAAGGGGTGAGGTATTCTTACAGAGAGTTTTTAGATGCCGTCAACCGCATGTCAAAGGGGTTGTTGAGACTCGGGCTGAAAAAGGGGGAGCACTTAGCTCTCTGGGGTCCGAATCGGTGGGAATGGATCATCACACAATTCGCGGCAGCAAAGATTGGAGTTGTTTTAATCAGTGTTGATACGAACTACCAACTTCAGCAACTCGAATATCTCCTCAAACAATCGGATTCCAGATCCCTCGTCATGACAGAAGGGTTGAAGGGTTCAGAATATATTGAGATCGTTTCCAAACTCTTTCCTGGAATCAAAGATTCGATTCCAGGCCAACTGAATTTTCCTCGACTTCCGGAGCTTAAAAATATCATTCTGATTTCCGAACGGCCCGCTCCCGGGATGTTCGGTTGGAAAGAGATCCTTGAGAAGGGGAAAGATGTTCCCGACAGCCTCTTGACTGAACGACAGACCTCTTGTCATGTTGATGATGTCATTACCCTCCTCTATACCTCTGGAACAACAGGAGCTCCCAAAGGCGTGATGTCAACACATTTCGGAATTATTAACACCACCCTGGCCAGTGCGGAGAATCAAAAGTTGACAGAGAAAGACAGACTCTGCCTCTCTGTTCCCTTATCCCATATGTTCGGTTGCGTTTGCATCACTTTGGCAGCGGTGATCAAAGGAGCCACCCTTGTCATTCCTTCGGAGACTTTCGAGCCACGGAGGATCCTTGAGGCAATCGAAAAAGAGCGATGCACGGCTATCTATGGGTCTCCAAGTGCTTTCATCGCCCTGATGGAGGATCCAAAATATATTAGCTTCAATATCAAATCTCTCCGGACAGGGATCATGGGTGGGGCCCAGTGTCCTATGGAAGTGATGAAAAAGGTCGTGGAAGAGATGGGCGTGAGAGAGATCGTCATCGGTTATGGGCTGACCGAGTCTTCCTCCTGGATTACGGAGACCCGGGCGAATGATCCACTCGAATTGCGTGTCTCAACAGTTGGTAGACCTCTTCCCAATGTGGAGGTGAAGATTATAGATACAGGATCAGGGGAGGAGGTCCCGGCGGGGGCCAGCGGTGAAATCTGTGCACGGGGCCTTAATATGAAGGGCTACTACAAGATGCCTGCTGCCTCGGTCAATGCGATCGATTCCGAGGGTTGGCTTCATTCTGGAGATCTTGGGTATATGGATGAGGGTGGTTACATAAGGACGACAGGGAGATTAAAGGAAGTCATCAATAAAGGTGGGGAGGCGATCTATCCCACCGAGATCGAGGAAGTCCTTTTCGCCCATCCAAAAATTTCAAACGTCCAGGTCTTCGGGGTTCCGGATAAGATATCGGGTGAGGAGGTCGCCGCTTGGATTAAATTGGAAGAGGGGGCTTCCGTCACAGAGGATGAGATCCTTCAATATTGCAAAAAAAGGCTTCCCGATTCCCATCTGCCTCGATATATTAAGTTTGTCAAAGAATTCCCAATGACCCCCTTGGGCAAAATCCAGAAGTTTAAGATGAGGGAGATGGCTATCAAAGAATATCATTTGTAGAGAAAGGGGACAGGCTCAGCAATTCTCGGTGAAAATACAGCGAGATTCTTCAGTCGCTAGGGCTCCTTCAGAATGACATTACGAAAGTCTCCAGTTGTCATTCTGAGCGAAGCGAAGAATCTCAATAGTTTGTGAACTCACCGAGAATTGCTGGGACAGGCTACTTTTAAATGGGTAAAAAATAGCCTGTCCCCTTTTCTGCTTTCCTATAAAATGAGAACCCGTCCCCGATTGTCTTTATCGGTTATTGTTGTCTAATGCTATTTCACTCGCTCATACGTGAAAACACCTCGCGTCACCCTTCCGGTAAATCTCGTCGAGGGTGCCCATGAGGTTGAGATCACCAATCGGTCGCCTTCAAATTTGAAAACCCGCACCGGTTCAGTGCCATTAAAGGCGGGGTTCCAGGAAACATCGACCTTGGTGATTAACTTGTCTCCTTCGATTCGATAAATACCCGTCCAAGCAAACATGGTTTTGAAAAGGGTGGCACGGTCTTCATCCGTTTTGGGTGGCTTGCGTCCTTCCGATTCTATGATGAACATCGATCGCCCCTCGGCCGTGAAAATCGAGTAGCCCTTCGGATTTTTGCCCCAGTCGTAAATTTTCTCACTCGTATCTTGAAACTCACCGACGACCGAAGTGAGCTTCCAAATACCAATAAATTTCGCGCGATCATCGGAAAAACTCGGTTGCACTGCAATGAGAAACAAAACCAAAACAACTAACCATCTGAACTTAACCATGGTGTCCTCCTTTTTTAATTTTTAAATTGGTAACACTTTAGTACTACTGCGTTAAGTTAAAAACAACAATTCAATGTTTTCGGGGCCTTCTGGGTTTCCGTGAATTTTGGTA
>PEUO01000029.1 GCA_002780715.1 Deltaproteobacteria bacterium CG03_land_8_20_14_0_80_45_14 | reverse complement strand
TCTGTGAAATCAAGAGAGCTAAAAGTAGTTTCTCAAAGCTCTCTATCATTTAAAGCTATCGGAGGAAGGTTTATGACAAAAAAGATCCAGATAGACATGAATTCTGATGTTGGGGAAAGTTTTGGCGTTTATAAACTGGGACTTGATGAAGAGGTGATCCCTCACATCACCTCGGCAAACATCGCCTGTGGATTCCATGCTGGGGATCCTGGCGTGATGCGAAAGACAGTCGCCCTGGCAAAGCAATATGGCGTAGAGGCGGGGGCCCATCCTGGATTTCCAGACCTCATGGGATTTGGAAGAAGAAATATCGATGCCACCCTTGAGGAGATTCAGGATTATGTTGTCTATCAAGTAGGAGCTTTGATGGCCTTTGTTCAAGCGCAAGGGCTAAAACTTCAGCATGTAAAGCCTCATGGAAGCCTTTACAATATGGCCGTGGCGAATCCTAAGATATGGGAAGCCATCGCAGAGGGAGTGGCGAAGGTGGATCGAGATATCATTCTGGTAGTCCTGGCCTCTTCAAAAAGGGAAGCTCTTTTAGAGATTGGAAAACGTCATGGCATCCGCATTGCCTTTGAAGCCTTTCCAGATCGAGCCTACAATAAAGATGGTTCTTTAGTCTCTCGAAGAGAGAAAGGGGCGGTGATCCACGATCATAAAATCGTAGCCAAAAGGGCGCTGAAGATGGCCCTGGAGGGAAAGGTGGTCGCCGTGGATGGGACAGAGATTGAACTCAAGGCAGATACGCTCTGTGTCCACGGCGATAATCCTGCGGCCGTTGAGATGGTGAAGAAGATCCGACAGGAATTGAAGGACGCCAGTGTGACCGTCATCCCGATGAAATGGTTTGTCTGATAAACTTATAGGGGTCAAGGGATCTAGGGGTCAAGGGTTCGAGCGAAAAACTTTAAACTCTTTTATGACTGAGTCATTCATTCTTTAAGACTCAAAAGGTTTTTTAAAAAAATAGACAGTTGAACCCACGACCCCTCGGACCCTTGAACCCTTTACATCAATTATTCGGAAAAAACCTTATCATGGGCCTCTATCCTAAAACAATCTTCTATCCCATGGGCGATCGGGGCTTTCTCCTTGAATTCGGAGATGAAATCAGTCGCGAGATCAACGAGAAGGTGAGAAGGATGGCTTTGGCCGTCCAAGCTGAAGCAATTGAAAGCGTCATTGAAAGCGTTCCGACCTATCGGTCTTTGCTCATTATTTACAACCCAGTGATTCTTTCCATCGAGGACTTAAAAAAGAGATTAAAAAAGATAGAAGGGGGGCTACAAACGACTCCTCTCCCAGAGCCCAAATTAACACACATCCCGGTGGTCTATGGTGGGATCTATGGCCCTGATTTAGAAGAGGTAGCGATGTATCAACAGATCTCTCCTGAGGAAGTGATCCAACTCCATTGCAGCAAACCTTATCTTATCTATATGATCGGCTTTATGCCTGGATTTCCTTACATGGGAGAGCTTCCTCAGGCATTGGCGACCCCTCGGCTCAAAACACCGAGGCTAATAGTTCCTAAAGGCTCTGTGGGCATTGCACAAAGGCAGACGGGTATTTATTCCATGGAGAGCCCAGGAGGTTGGCAGATCCTTGGCCGAACCCCGGTAGAACTGTTCGACCCTGAGAAAGATCCTCCGGCTCTTCTTCAAATGGGAGACTTTGTCCAGTTCTATCAGATCAGCGAGAAAGAATTCCATGACTGGAATTCGCAGAGCGCATAGCGCATAGGGTCGGGCCCTACTTGCCCTGTAAGGGGCGGTAGGCTACGCCCTCAAACCATTCTGTGGTTGCCTAAAGGAATTTGTGATGGAGCAAGTCGCAGCCTTTGAAGTATCGGACCCGGGCATTCTGACCACGATTCAGGATCTGGGTCGCTATGGTTTCAGTCAGTTTGGGGTTCCTCCCTCTGGAGCCTTAGACACTTTCTCCCTCAGGGTCGGCAACCTATTAGTTGGAAACAGAGAAGAAGAGGCCTGCCTTGAGGTCACACTCATGGGCTTGAAAATAAAGGCCATGAAAGAGGTCGTCATTGCCATTACGGGTGGAGATCTTTCCCCTGCATTAAACGGGGAACCGTTGGAGATGTGGAGAACCCATCTTCTTCTGGAAGGCGATGCCATCACTTTCAAAAAAGTCAAGGCAGGTTGCCGTGCTTATCTGGCTGTGAGTAGGGGACTTGTTGTTCCAAAAATCATGGGGAGCTGTTCAACTTATCTTTCAGGCAATTTTGGTGGTTTGGAGGGAAGACCCCTGAGACGAGGAGACATTCTTTATACGCTCGATATCCCATCTTCTCTTGATAAATTGGGTCTTCGATTTCCAAACGATTGGATTCCTTCTCTAGAGAAGGAGGCGCTTCTCAGGATAATCCCGGGACCTCAGGATCGCCACTTTACAGAAAAAGGGGTTCAAACATTTTGTTCTTCATCCTATCAGGTTACTCCCCAATGCGACCGAATGGGAGTTCGATTAGAAGGACCCAAGATCGAAAGACGATCCGATGTGGAGGAGTCAATCATTTCAGAGGGTTTGATTTCAGGTTCAATTCAGGTTCCCGGCAATGGGAAACCCATCATCATATTAACGGAGCTGGTCACCGGAGGTTATACAAAAATTGCCACGATCATCTCAACAGATTTACCCAAGGTGGCACAACTCAAGCCAGGAGATCAAGTGCGATTCAAACCCATCTCCATTGAAGAATCTCACGATTTGCTGAAAGAACAGGAAGACCGGTTAAAGAATTTTAAAGAGATTCTCCAGCAGCGTTGAGGATTTCTGTTTCCGGAGCATTAGGAACATCGGGAGCATCGGGTGTGGGTGGAGGCGTCTTCGGTTTTGGTTTCCTTGGGCGTGAGCGCCAGCGAGGCTTTGGGGTCTTCCGCTCTTTCCGCTCCTTCGACTCCTTCAATTCTTCTGCTGTGTCCTTTTTCTGTTCCTTCCCAAAACCGACAATGACATAGGTCCCGCTTCGGGCATCGGTTCTAAGTTGGATGATCCCTTCTTTTTCAGCATCTTCAAGGAGGTCACTGAAAGTACGGTAGCCATGGTAGGATTCATTGAAGGAGGGTTTCTTTCGTTTCATCGTCTCTTTTACCATAGAGGACCAGAGCACTTCTTTATTCTCACGGACCAAAGCTACCACAGAGTCCACCAGGAGTTGGAAGGCCTCTCTCTTCTTTTCCGGCAAATCCTGTTCGATCCGGGGAGGAGTCCCGATGGGCCGCTCCAGGTCTTCGTAGTAGATGAACTCGTCACAGTTGTTAACCAGAAGATTGGAGCTCGACTCCTTCATCCCAAGGCCAATGACCCGCTTGCCGTTTTCTTTCAATTTGGAGACCAGGGGCGAGAAGTCGCTATCGCCCGAGACGATGACAAAGGTGCCGATATGTTCTTTGGAGTAACAGAGATCGATGGAATCCACGCAGAGTCGGATGTCTGCGGAGTTCTTTCCAGTCATTGCACGCTTCGGAATTTCGATCAGCTCAATGGCCGCCTCATGGAGGGGTTTCTTATACTCTGAGTAATCGGCCCAGTCCGCATAGGCCTTCTTGACGATGATCTTTCCTTTCTCGACCAAGCGCTCTAAGACCTTCCGGATCTCAAACCGTTTATCCTTCTTGCCCTTGAAACCGAGGGCAAGGTTCTCAAAATCGATGAAGACCGCTAAGGTATGCTCCCCTTCAGCCATGCTCTTTTCCTTTCCTTTTTAGGGTTTGGAACCTTTTCGCCTGAGACAATCGTACAACTAAAGAGAGATTTTGTAAACACATTTGAGATCCAAATTTAGGAGTTTGCTTTAGAAGCCGTGGAACGTTTCGCCAGGAAAATCATGGCCAACTCTTTTATGGATGACTCTTAGTTTACTCCCTTATGCCCCCCTTCCCGATTGTTCAAACTGGGTTCGAGAAGGTAATAGAATATCCATCCACCCCAGGGTCATAATAATTTCCCATCCTCTTCTTTAGAACAAACCCGGATTTCAAGAAAAAATTGAGCGTTTCCTTTCGGGTGACGGCTGTAAGTTTTATACCCATCTTCTTGACTTGTTCAAGAACGGCTTTCCCGATTCCTTTGCCTTGGTATTCGGGTAAGATGCTCAAGTCAACAATGGACTTTGTGCCCCTTCCCCTGCCCTCCAATAGGACATCTCCGGCATATTTCCCATCGACTTCGATGCGATACACGGTGCACGTGGTTAGTACCGTCTTCCAAGTATCTCTATCCCAAATTAAATAGGGCTCGTGATAAATTTTGAACTGGTAATGGTAATAAAAATCAATGTCTGGATCAAGATCTTCTCGTAACGTGATTTCCATTCACTCTTCCGCTCCAGCATTGAGTTGATGAAGGATTCTCTCATTTTTCTAAGATAAAAGAAAGATCTTTGGCAAGAAAAAAAGAAAGGCTCTCTTAATGCCCGTTGCCCTATGCCCCATGCGTGCTTCTGGTAGCCACCCCTTGCGCCTTGCGCTTTACGCCTTACGATCAAAGGATTGCACCATGCTCTTTGCGCCATGCCCTTTGCGATCTTTTGGTTGCAGGACCAACTTTTTTATGGATGACACCTGTCAATAGTGTAGACGCGACATTTAAGCTCCGATTTTAGAAATGTGTGATTGCAAGACCTGACCCCGGAGCCCCGTTGATTCATATTCCCTCAAGCAATTTGGCTACCTGTTCGGGTTCAGGAAGCTGACCTTTTAACTCACTCGGTAAAACTGTAACTATCCGATAGGTTTATTTGATTCCCTCAACGCATATTCCACAATTGTCTTGTCTTTAGATTTGCAGAGAATGATTCCTATCGATGGATTTTCATCTGCCATCCGCACCAGATCATCTAAGGCAGCTAAATAGAATTGCATCTTTCCATAATGATTATGTTTTTTGACCAGCTAATTTCTCGCACCAATGGTGCGAGTTTTTCGTTTGGAGCATAGGTCTCGTAAAAAATTCTCATACGCCAGAGATTTGAGGCAGAAAATCCGGTAATCCCTGGAAATTCAGCCCGTAGATCCTCAGCCAGCCGTTTTACAACGGATTTACCCCATGTCTCTTCTTTTTGTCGTTCTACAATCATCTGCCCGATATCCCAATAGAGCGAAATCAATTCTTTGTTGACCGCTCTCAATGCCTCGTACTGGGCAGAGCGAATACGTTGTTTGATTTTGCCAAGTAATTCCTTGTAATCACTTGGAATTAAATCACTCACTCTGATTTGCTCCTCCTTCACTCATCGACAGAAGTGAATTCTCTTTCTCTTCAG
>PEUO01000164.1 GCA_002780715.1 Deltaproteobacteria bacterium CG03_land_8_20_14_0_80_45_14 | reverse complement strand
AGTGAATACACTTCTGTGATGGTCTTTGTCTGAAGAGTAGTCAAGAAGTTTGACCCCTTTGTGCTTTCTCACCTCCTCTGCGATCGAGGTGATCTTACCTAGGTCCCTGCCCTCACTGATATTGGGAACACATTCCAAGAGTCTCATGCCCAGCTAACCTCATCAAGGATAGTTTGAACCACCTATATTTATCCTAAAATTCGAAATCCGAATATCGAAATCCGAAACAAATCCAAAATTCAAATTTTCAAAGTTTAAATCATTTGGATTTTAAACATTTGGGCTTGTTTCGAAATTCGGATTTAGTGCTTCGAATTTAAGATTCCTCTAATTTCAAGAAATTACTGACGTTGATAAACAATTCTACCCTTCTTAATAACTAATTCAACATGGTCTACACCAAAGTGATAAGGGAGGTAACAATAGTTGGGGATGTCGAGTGATAAGATATCGGCTTGTTTTCCAACTTCCACACTGCCAATCTCTTTTTCTCTTCCCATGGATCTTGCCGCATGAACCGTCGTCCCTTGGATCACCTCTTTGGGAACCATCTTATACATCGTACAACCCATCGTCATCATCAAGGGAAGGGATTCAGTCATCGAGGAACCGGGATTTAAATCCGTGGCGAGGGAAACAGCCACTCCCTGTTCGATCATGTCTCTTACAGGAGGGGATTTTTTCATGGAGAGAAAAAAACTTGCCCCTGGCAATAAAACCGCGGTGACTCCTTTCTCAGCCATTTTTTTGATACCCTCTTGGCTCACGTATTCTAAATGATCAGCAGAAAAGGCATTGACCTCAGCAGCGAGTTCCGCCCCGCCGCCCGGACTCAATTGGTCTGCATGGATTTTTGGTTTAAGACCATATCCCTTTCCTGTCTCGAGAATCTTTTTCGACTCTTCAAGGGTAAAAGCCTTTTCCTCACAGAAGACATCGCAAAATTCTGCCAGTTTCTCCTGTGCAACCCTTGGGATCATCTCTTTAGTGAGAAGATCGATATAGTGAGTTCGGGCATCTCTGAATTCTTTTGGAATGGTATGGGCTCCCAAGAAGGTGGGGACGATGTCAATGGGATGGCTCTCCTGTAATGCCTTCATTACTTTAAGAATTTTCAATTCCTCCTGGAGAGAAAGTCCATATCCACTCTTGGCTTCTATGGTGGTTACCCCCTTAGAAAGCATCCGGTCCAGTCTTTTCTTCCCGAGAGAAAAAAGTTCATCAAAGGAAGCCTTTCTTGTAGCTTCGACGGTTGAAAGGATTCCTCCTCCTCTTTCTGCAATTTCCAAATAGGAGAGGCCTTGAATTCTCTGTTCGAATTCCTTTTCTCTTGACCCCGCAAAGATGAGATGGGTATGGGAGTCAATAAGCCCAGGCATCACCACTTTTCCTGTGGCATCAATTTCATGGCCGTCTCGATTCAAAAAGAACTTTTCAGAAACCTCCCTTGTTTTCCCAACCCAGAAGATCCTTCCCTCCTTTATGGCAATTGCTCCATTTCGAATAATTCCTAACCCTAAACCATCTTTGGCAGAAGACGATAAGGTCAGAAGTTCAGCCGCATGTTTAATAATGAGGTCAACACCTGTTCTTTCAATCATCTTCGATCCCTGTATAAAAATTATAAAACGCTTTGTCATGCTTAACTTGATTCAGCATCTCTTTTTCCTAAATTTCTTGAGATCCCGAAACAAGTTCGGGATGACAAGTTCAGGATGTCATTTGACTCGGATTACTGGAAAAGAACCTTTTTGAGGGCCTTGATGAATCTGCGGTTATCTTCCATTCTTCCAATCGTTACCCTCGCGAAAGTAGAATATCCCCATATCTTCCCCGGACGAATGATGATTCCTTCCCTCAAAAGGGCCTGAAAGATCTCTCCAGAATCTTTTTCAAAATCAATGAAGATGAAGTTGGCCTGACTGGGGACATACAAGAGTCCCATTCTATCCAGTTCTTTATAGAGGTACCTCTTCCCTTCATAAACCAATTGAATTGACTTTACGGCATGATCCTCGTCGTTCAATGCAGCCACTGCAGCCACTTGCGCCAGCCGATGGACAGGAAAAGGATCCCTCACTTGATAAAGGCAATTGACTAAGTCTTCCTTACCTAAGGCATAACCAATCCTCAACCCTGCCAGTCCATAAACCTTTGAAAAAGTGCGAAGGACGATGATCTGTCTCTTTTCTCTGATATAGTCCAAACCATTTGGATAGAATGCATCCTCGACAAAGTCTCCATAAGCCTCATCCAAGACAACGATGACATGTTTGGGAAGATGGGACAGAAAATAGTTGAACGACTCCAGAGAGACAGTCGTCCCCGTTGGATTATTCGGATTGCAGATAAAGACTAATTTGGTCTTTCGGTTCACCTTCTTTAACATGGTATCCAGATCATGGGTAAAGTCTTTCAACTTTACCTTGATGGGCTTTCCACCCATGATCTGAGTCACATTGGTATAGACTGGGAAAGTGGGATCGGCCATCACCACTTCATCCTCTTCATCCACAAAGGCATTGGCAATCATGAGAATTAGATTATCAGCGCCATTGGAAATAACGACCATCCCTTCTGAAATGGCAAACCTCTCGGCCAAGGCCTTCCTTAAAACCGTACAAGGGCCTTCTGGGTAAAGATAGATGGTTGGAAGTTCCTTTCGGATGGCTGCTATGGCCTTTGGAGAAGGACCGAGCAGATTCTCATTCGAAGCCAGTTTAATCCATCTTTTAGCTCCAAACTCTTTCTGAACCTCCTCAATCGACTTCCCGGGAATATAGGATTCAATTTTTAAAATCCCTTTCCGTGCAAGATTCTCTGCTTTCAACTCTTCTTCTCCTTTTTTTATGTTCTGGAGCAAGGTTTAAGAATAAGCCTTCTGGCCTTCCCGATTCAAATTTATCCTTTACGCTGTGTAGCCTTGATTGCTTCTTCTCGGATCAGGGTGAGAGCTTGTTTTTTCAGGTTGAGGAAGGCCTCCGTGGACTTGAGTTCGTAGCTTCTGGGCCGCTCCAAGGTGATGTCGATCTCAGCCTTGATCTTTCCCGGTCTGGCAGTCATGATGAAGACTCGGTCCGAAAGGAAGATCGCCTCTTCGACATCGTGGGTGACAAAGAGGATGGTCTTATGGAGTTCTTCCCAAACTTGGGTGAGGAGCTCCTGCATGAGTGCCCGCGTCTGAGCATCGAGGGCCCCAAAGGGTTCATCTAAAAGCAAAATAGCTGGGTTGTTGGCTAGGGCTCTCGCAATGGCAACCCTCTGCTTCATCCCTCCAGAAAGCCCTTTTGGATAGGTCCGTTCAAACCCTTCCAGACCAACTTTCTCCACAAACTCCTGAGCGATCTCTTCCTGTTTCACTTTCGGCATGCCCGAGATTTCAAGTCCAAACTGAATATTTTCTTTCACGGTAAGCCAGGGAAAGAGGGTATAACTTTGAAAGACCATCCCCCGGTCCTGTCCTGGCCCACTGATCACATTCCCATCCAGTCTGACCACTCCTCGAGTCGGCTTGATCAGTCCTGCCACAATGCGAAGGAGCGTGGATTTTCCACAACCTGAGGGGCCTAGGATCGTGGCAAACTCTTTGTTCCTTATCTTGAGATCGATCTCATCGATGGCCGCCACTTCGTTGCCATCCGAGTGGTAAATCTTAGAAACGTTATGGATATGGAGTTTGATCCCTTCTTCCACTTTCTCATTCCACCCATGGAAACAATTTATGATAAAGCCATTTGGAGAAAAAGTCTGTGATGAGGCCCAACATCCCAATTGTAAGAATCCCGAAGATGATATTTCCGGTTCGGAGCATCCTCTGTGAACTGATGATCATATAACCGATGCCTGAAGCAGAGGCTACCAATTCAGCGACAATGATATAAGTCCAAGCCCATCCCACAATGATTCTCAGGGTGTCCACAATCCCTGGGAGGCTTGCCGGAAGCAGAACCTTCCGAATCACCTGAAATCGTTTTGCTCCCAATGTGTAGGCCGTCTCCAGCATATCTTTATGTACATTCTTGGCGACAACAGCCACCATCAGGACGAGTTGGAAAAAACTCCCGACAAAAATAATGGCAATCTTTTCAACATCGCCGATTCCCAGCCAGAGGATGAACAGAGGGATAAAGGCCGAGGCAGGCATATATCGAATGAAGCCTACTACAGGTTCTGTAAAGGCCTCTGCAACCTTGAATGTTCCCATGATCAAACCTATGGGGACTCCGAGGATCGCTGCGATAATAAATCCCATCATCACTCGGTACACACTATTGAGGATATCTGTGGTGAACCCAAATTCGGCGAAGAGATCAACACCCGCTTGGAAGACCCTTCCTGGGGATGGAAGAAACAGGGGGTCGACAAATCTCCCGTAGGTGAGAATTGACCAGATGATGAGGAAGAAGGCAAAACTGCTAAGGGCAAGAATTAAATAGAGGCCTTGGGGGATGGGCTCCCTCGGACTCAAGAAATCCTCAAGTTTCCGGGGAGCCCCCTCCAATTCCTTTTCTTTTTTTTCATCCATCGGTTAAAGGAATGAACCATCAATCAAATCGGCTGCCTTGGGTTTGGTCTTGATCAACTTCAATTCAAACCAGAGGTCTGCAGCGCGTTGGGTCACCGTATAAAGAAGACCAGGCTTTTGTGACGTTCCAAAGTAATCCTTATTCTCCTTTACGCCATAGAACCGAACG
Organism: Deltaproteobacteria bacterium CG03_land_8_20_14_0_80_45_14; assembly: GCA_002780715.1. Lineage (GTDB taxonomy): Bacteria > Desulfobacterota > BSN033 > BSN033 > UBA1163 > UBA1163. The sequence goes on along the minus strand of PEUO01000164.1, from coordinate 14,839 downwards.
CCTGTCTTCTCTTTTGTGAATTCCTCTGGTTTCTGGCCTGTAAATTTCGCCATAATTGCATCGGCTTCTTTTGGATTATCGGCAGCAAACTTAACCGCCTCATACCATCCAGCACCAATCTTCTTTACATCTGCCCCGCGTTTTTTCAAAAAGTCGGGCTTGAAAGCCAGGGAGTCCACAATAATCCCAGGTGTCTTATCGCTTGAAAGCAGAACATGGCCAAAGGCTGTCTCCTTTGCCTTGGAGAGCCATGGTTCCCACGTCACAGCGGCATCAACCTTGCCAGCCACAAAGGCTGAACCCGCATCGCCTGCCTTCATATCAATCGCCTTAAGATCAGCAAGCTTCATCCCATTCTGGGCCAGTACATAGTTAAGCCAGAAGTAGCTTGCTCCTGCACCGAGCTGAGCGGCGACGGTCTTTCCTTTAAGGTCTTTAATTGCCTTAATCTCCTTTTTCGCCACAATACCGTCGCCACCATGGGAATCATCAAGGGCCAAGACCTGTTTTACTGGGATCGGGTTCTCAGCGGCCGCAGTCATCACATGCGTGTCCACGGTTGTCGCCATTCCCTGAATCTTATCGGCAGCAAAGGCTGCCCTTCGATCGGCAGGACTTTCGATCACAACGATCTCCACATCAATTCCCTTGTTCTTGAAGAATCCTTTCTCCTTTGCCAAGTAGAGAGGAGCATACCCAAGCCAGGTGGACATCCCCAGTTTGATGGGCTCAGCGCCAAACGCAGATCCGCTGATCATAAATACCAAAACCATCATTCCCACAATCCAACTCTTCTTCATACCCATTTTCCCTCCTTTTTTGAATTTTTCTAATATAGGAATTTTTCTCGAATTCCTTGTCCTTGGGCCAAAACACTGCGGAATTATTATCACAAATTTTGAAGAAAATCAACCCTTCGACTTTCCCTGGCCTAAACCCCAGGGTTCGCTCAGGGTTGATACGGAGGGGCGCTAAACCCTGTCCTAAAGGATGGCATTGGGCGCCATCGAAGTATCAAATTGTTTGTGGTAACTTATTTCAACTCTCCTACCACCTTTTCAACTCGATGGAGCAGTTCTCCAGATTCGATCAAGCCCTGAATCCTCTTTATATCTTCACTGAATCTTCGATCGCCTTTGATTGGAGGGACTTTTTCTCTCACAGCACGGTAAGCTTCCTTGATGCCAATTCCGGGTTGGAGGGGAAGCAAAAATTCCAAACCCTGAGTAGCACAAAGCAACTCCATGGCCAATATATGCTCAACATTTCTTACAATATCTCTTCCTTTTCTGGCCGCGATCGTTCCCATCGAGACATGGTCTTCCTTATCCGCAGAAGTTGGGATGGAATCAACGCTTGCAGGATGGGCAAGAATTTTATTTTCAGAGGCCAGAGCGGCGGCGCTGACCTGGACCATCATCAGTCCTGAGTGTAGCCCCCCTTCAGTGGTGAGAAAGGCAGGGAGTCCTGATAAAGCCGGATTGATCAGCTTTTCAATTCTTCTCTCAGAAATCCCTCCCAATTCTGAGACTACGATCCCCAGAAGGTCAAGAGCAAAGGCAACCGGTTCCCCATGAAAATTTCCGCAGTTGAGGATCTTCCTCTGGACAGCAAAGACCAACGGGTTATCCGTCGCTGAGTTCACTTCAATCTCAAGAATCTTTCGAACATATGCAAGTGCATCTCTCACCGCACCGTGGACTTGCGGAATGCAACGAAGGGAATAAGCATCCTGAATCTTAGAGCAGAATTTATGAGATTTAGCAATCTCACTATATCGACCAAATTTTTTAAAGTTTTTCGAAACCGCAAGTGAACCGGGAAAAGGACGGACTCTCTGAATATCTCGATCGAAGGCATTGAATGACCCCTTTAGAGCATCTAAAGTACAAGCGCCGACAATATCTGCTACCTTACAGAGCCGCTCCGCCCTGAGAAGAGCCAGAAGACCTACAGCAGTCATCACTTGAGTGCCGTTTACCAAGCCAAGACCTTCTTTTGCCTTGAGAGTTAAAATGGGAATCCCAGCCATCCCCATCGCCTTCTTCCCTGGCATCACTTTTCCCTTGAATATTGCTTCTCCTTCACCCATTAACACAGAGGTAAGATGGGCTAACGGTGCGAGATCTCCGCTTGCCCCCACTGATCCCTGTTCCGGAACAAGGGGGTGAACTCCTTTGTTGATCATATCAACAAGGCATTTCAATACCTCCATACGAACGCCTGAATATCCCATGGCAATGACATTTGCCCTTAACAACATGATGGCACGAGTGGTCACTTCATCGAAGGAGGGACCTACTCCTACGGAATGGCTTCTGATGAGATTTCTCTGAAGGGCCTCGATCTGAGAATGATCAATGACTTGATCCGAAAGCAACCCAAACCCCGTTGTCACCCCGTAAATCTTCTCGCCCTGATCAAGAGCCTCCTCAATGAAATCTCTTGACCGTTTTACTTTCTTTTCAACAGAGGGAGAAATTTTTACTCTGGCCCTTCCTCCTGCTACTTCCAATACATCTTCTAACGTAAGACACTCACCATCAATGAGTACAGTTTTCATAGTATTCCTCGAAAAATTCGAAATCCGAATATCGAAATCCGAAACAAATCCAAAATTCAAATATCAAAATTCAAAACTTTATGTTTGCCTGGTTTATTTGTATTTTGAAAATTCGTGCTTGTTTCGAATTTCGGATTTCGTGCTTCGAATTTATGAATTATTTCTGGTGGATTGTGACGCCCGGGATTTTAATTCCCTTCTCTTTCGCTGTTTGAATCGACTCTTCATAGCCTGCATCCGTATGGCGCATCACACCGGTTCCGGGGTCGGTTGTCAATACCCTCAACAGTCTCCTCTCTGCCTCCTTTGTTCCATCTGCTACGACCACCATTCCTGCATGGATAGAATAACCGATTCCGACTCCGCCGCCATGATGGACCGAAACCCAGGTAGCTCCTGCAGCCACATTGAGAAGGGCATTCAAAATGGGCCAATCAGCAATGGCATCGCTCCCATCCTTCATCCCCTCTGTCTCGCGGTATGGAGAGGCAACCGAACCGCTATCGAGATGGTCTCTTCCAATCACGATCGGCGCCTTCAATTCTCCCCTGGCCACCATGTCATTAAACACTTTTCCAATCCGTGCCCTCTGCCCATACCCCAACCAGCAGATCCTTGCCGGGAGTCCTTGAAATTTTACTTTCTCCCTCACCAATCGAATCCATCGTGATAGAGAAACATCATCAGGAAATTCTTTTAGAATCGCATCATCTGTTCTATAGATATCCTCAGGGTCTCCTGATAAAGCGGCCCAGCGGAAAGGTCCCTTTCCTTCACAAAAGAGAGGCCGGATAAAGGCTGGAACGAATCCAGGATAATTGAATGCCTCTTTTACTCCCGCCTGGAATGCCTGCGCCCGAATATTATTGCCGTAGTCGAATACAATCGACCCCTTCTTCTGTAATTCCAGCATTGCCCGTACATGAACCGCCATGGATTCCATGGCTCGACGAATATAGGTTTTTGGATCTTTCCTCCGCAGTTCAATGGCCTCATCAAAACTCAATCCGGCAGGAATATATCCATTTAATGAATCATGGGCTGAAGTCTGATCTGTCACTAAATCTGGGACAATATTTCTCTTCACAATTTCTGGATGAATCTCTGCTGCATTTCCAACCAGACCAATTGATTTAGCAATTCCCTTCTCTTTTGCACCGAGGGCCAATATAAGAGCGTCTTCCAAACGATCTGCCATCACATCCAAGTATCCTGTCTCGAGACGGCGCTTGATCCTTGCCGGATCAACCTCTACCCCTAAAAAAACCCCTTCGTTCATGGTGGCCGCTAAAGGTTGTGCTCCTCCCATTCCACCAAGGCCTGCTGAGAGAATGAGCCTTCCTTTCAACGTTCCTCCAAAATGCTTCTTGGCTGCAGAAACAAAAGTTTCATAAGTTCCCTGAAGGATTCCCTGGGTTCCGATATAGATCCAGCTTCCTGCCGTCATCTGGCCGTACATCGTGAGCCCCAATTCTTCCAACTCCCTGAACTTCTCCCAGTTGGCCCAATTGGGAACCAACATCGAATTTGAAATTAAAACTCGTGGTGCATCCTCATGAGTTTTAAAGATCCCAACAGGTTTGCCCGATTGCACAAGCAAGGTTTCATCGTTCTCTAAATTTCTCAAACACCTTACCAATAAATGGTAAGCCTCCCAATTTCGGGCAGCTTTTCCAGAACCACCATAAACGACAAGCTCCGCTGGTTTCTCGGCGACTTCGGGATCGAGATTGTTCATCAACATCCTCAACGCCGCTTCGGTCTGCCAGCTTTTACAGGTGATTTTCGATCCTCTCGGCGCCTTGATCCCAACTTGAATGCCTGTCAGCGTCTCGACTTTTTCCTTAACCTCTACTTTCTTTTTCTCCATATTCCTTCCCCTCAATCGCGCTCTATAAGGATCATCACCTCTTTTGCGATGCTTGCGCTTTCAATTTTTCCCAAAACATTCTCGGAGAAACGATCTCCATATTTTCAACCTTCCCCAAATCTAAAAGCTCCCTATCTCCAGTGACAAATAGATCTGCATTTCCGTTCAGGGCAGAGGACAGAATCATCAAATCATCCTTATCCTGAATCCTAACATCAGGCAACTTCCCTGAAGTCGCGAAATGAGCATCTTGTTGAATCATTCCGATGAATTCATCGATCAGCTCGCCTGGGACTTTAAGTTTTTGACGGAGGACCATCCTTAATTCATTAACCATAAGAAAAGAAATAATGAGTTGCTGCGAGCTCAGCACTTCTCTTAACACATCCGCACAGAGACCTCTGGTAGCGGCTGCGCTCACTAAAACGTTCGTGTCAAGAAAGATCTTCATGATATCTGGGAGAAAATATCTTCGTCAGTCAAAAATCCTCGTGCTTCTGCAAAGGGCATGATCCTTGTACGCAACTCCTCAAATTGCTGAAGTCGGAGTTGTCGGCGCAGAGCTTCGCGAGCAATCTCGCTCCGATTTCTCCCAGATCGCCTACTGGCTTTGGATAAGAGGCGGTCAAGATCTTTGTCCAATCGAATGGTTAACGTTGCTGTTTTCATGTCAGACAATGTAAGACATTTTCTATTTGTTGTCAAGACTTTTATTCTGACAGCCTTTTATTTTGATGAGGAGTCCTTCAAGGGTAGGGAAACATACAAAAGATCTGCATTAAGTCGCAAAGACTTATCGATATTGTTTCGAATTTTGGTAATGAGAGATTATCGGGGATTGGGAGCTTGGGGTTTCTCTCCTCCCGATTACGTCCCACCCAGATAGGCTTTTTTGACCTGGGGGTTCAGGGCCAATTTTTTAGCTTGATCACTCAAAACAATCTCGCCGGTTTCAAGCACATAGCCCCGGTTAGCTGCTTGAAGGGCCTTGCGGGCGTTTTGTTCAACCAGAAGAATGGTCACTCCTTGCCGATGCAGATTTTCGATCACCTTAAAGGTTTCTTCGACATAGATGGGCATCAAACCCAAAGATACCTCATCCATCAAGATTACCCGGGGCCGGGACATCAAAGCCCGGGCAATCGCCAGCATCTGCTGCTCTCCGCCGCTGAGGGTTTTTCCCACCTGATTCTGTCTTTCTTTCAGCACTGGAAAAAGACTAAATGCTTCTTCCATGCGAGATTGAACTGCCCTGCGATCCTCCTGAATATATGCTCCCATGAAAAGGTTTTCAGCCACTGTTAAATCAGGAAAAATTTTTCGACCTTCTGGGACAAGACTGATACCCAGACGGGCCCGGTGATGAGTGGGACTCGAAGTAATATCTTCTTCATTGAAAAAAATTTTTCCCTTTCGGCATTTCACCAAACCCATGACAGCCCGAAGAATCGTACTCTTACCTGCTCCATTTGCTCCAATGATAGTGACCAACTCCCCCTCCTGGACTGTGAAACTTATTCCCCTGAGGGCCAGAAACTCACCATAAGAAACCTCGATCCCCCGCACTTCCAGCATTTATGCCTCCTTCCCCAGGTAGGCTTGGATGACCAGGGAGTTTGAACGAATCTCCTCAGGAGAACCTTCCGCAATCTTTGAGCCGTGATCCAGAACCACGATCCGCTTGCAGAGGTCCATCACGACATGCATGTTGTGCTCAATGAGAAGAACGCCAATGCCTTGATCGCACACCTGGCGAATAAGTTCCATGAGCTGGGCTGATTCTTCAAAACGCAAACCAGCAGAAGGTTCGTCGAGAAGGAGGAGATGAGGTTGAAGCGCTAATGCACGCGCTATTTCAAGACGCTTTTTAAAGCCAAGAGGAAGGTTTTTGGCTAAATGTTTAGCATAGGACCGAAGGCCAGTTCGCTCGATGAGAGTCTGAACCTCCCTTAGGTTTCCCGGCTGACGAAATGGCCCGGTGGATTTCCATAGTGATGGATAAAAACGATGTCCATAGGCCACCAGAACATTGGTCTCCACATCCAAATTTTGGAAGGGGCGGACAATTTGAAAAGTTCTGCCAATACCCAAATGACTGATCTGGTACGGTTTCAGGCGGAGAATTGACTTCCCCTGAAATATTATTTCCCCGCCTGATGGTGGGTAGATGCCTGAGATAAGGTTGAAGAGAGTCGTTTTCCCTGCTCCATTGGGACCGATGATTCCCAGGATCTCCCCTTCCTCAGCTGTAAAACTCACCCTATCCAGAGCACGCAGGCCGCCGAATTCTTTACTCAGAGCTGTTATTCCTAAAAGGGGCATTCACTCACTCCGGACTCACCAGGCGATAAATAGTTCGCTGGAAAGTTTTTGAAAGGATAGATTCAGGACCCAAGAGGCCACCAGGTTGGAAGCGCATCATGCCAAGAAGAAGGACTCCATAGATTAAAGTGCGGTACTCCATGATGGGTCGGGAGATCTCTGGCAGAACCCCCAGGATAATAGCACCGGCTATCGGACCCCACCGGGTTCCAATTCCGCCGAAGACGACCATAGAAAGGATAACAATCGATTGGCCGAAACCAAAATTCTGGGGCATGATGAATGTTAAGAAGTGGGCATAAAATCCTCCAGCAAGCCCGGCGATGGCGCTGCCCAGAATAAAAGCCAGGACTTTAAAACGGACGACATCCACTCCCATGGCCCCGGCGGCCTGTTCATCCTCCCGGATCGAAGCCCATGCCAGGCCGATCCATGAACGACCCAGTTGACGATCGAGGAGGAGAAAAAAGACGAAGACAACAAGAATGAGAAAGAAATATTCAGGTTTGGTCATTTCACGTCCAAACCATTTTGGGAGGTTGATTCCTCCGATGCCCATGGCTCCGCCGAAAAAGGGGATATAAAGAAAAATGGCTTCCACAACAAAATTAATCCCCATGGTGGTGATGGCCAGAAAATCATCACGGACACGCAAGCAAGGGACCCCAAGGAGAGCTCCAACGATCCCTGCGACCACGGCAGCCAGAGGGACAGAAGTCCAGAAAGGAAATCCTGCCTCCGTATAGAGCATGGCCGAGGTATAAGCGCCGATCCCGAAGAAGGCTGCATGGCCGAGAGAAATCTGCCCGGCATGACCCGTGATGATGTTGAGGCTATGCGCCAGCATGGCATAGATGACGATGGTGATGAGAATGGTGACGAGGTATCCGCTGATCACGAGAATCCTTAGGTTATCAGGAAATCGGGCAATCAGGATATCAGGCTGATTCTAAAATCTTCCGCCTGATTCCCTGATATTCTGATACCCTGATATCCATCTTCAGGCTTTTCCTAACAACCCATAGGGTTTAAACATTAAAACTAAAATCATGGCCACGAAAGCCACTGCATCTCTCGGGAAGGGAATGGCGAGAACACCGATGAAGAAGGTCTCAGCCAGTCCCACGACAATCGATGCGAGCACGGTTCCTGGAATATTTCCCAAACCTCCAAGAACGACAATGGCCAAAGCCTTATATGCCGGAATGCTGCCCATCGTCGGCCACACCTGATTATCATAGACCCCGATCAGAACTCCTGCTGCGCCGGCCATGGCCGAGCCAATCAGGAAGTTTACCGCGATGATGGCGCTCACATTCACCCCGAATGATGAGGTTGTTTCAGGATCCTGAGCGCAGGCCCGCATCGCCAAGCCGGTGCGGGTCTTAGTGAGGAAGGCCCAGAGAAAAATTAAGATTGCCAGAGTAACAAGGAGGATAAGAATCTGCGTCTCTGTGAGGTGGAAGCTGCCGATGGAAAGGTCACCCAGCCCAACACGGGCGTTGTATGCCAGTGTATGAGGCCCTGCAACGATTCGGAAGGCTTCTTCCAAAGCGGTGAAGAGGCCGATGGACACGATGAGGGGAGCAATCCTTGGTAAATGAAGAAGTGGCGTATATAACAAACGCTCTACAAAATATCCAGCGATAGCCGCTCCAGCCATCCCAACGATTAAAGAGAGCCAGAAGTTGCCGATGAGCCGGAAAGAGAACAGACCAACATAAGCCCCCAAGGCATAAATGCCAGCATGCGCCACGTGCAGAATGCGCAGGATTCCGTAGACCATCGTGAGGCCAAGAGAAATAAGGGCATAAACGCTACCTATAGCAATTCCGTTAGCGAGTTGTTGCCAGAGCATACGCTTCGTAGAAGCGTTTGAGGTTAGAGGATCGTCCTTCTTAGAAGGACTCGAGGAGAGAGGCAAAGTTTCTTGCCTTAAACAAAATGATCCTCAAGCGAAGCGATCCTCCAGCCTTTAACCTCAAACTTATTTTTTGGTGGGTGGGGTAATGACTTCGGGGTTATCGACCACCCCAAGCCGATGGAACTTTCCACCTTTGACCACTTGAATCTGAACAGGTTTAACCACTTCACCTTGGATAAAGCGGCTGATCTTACCCGTCAGGCCGTTGTAGTCCTTAGTTCCGAGAAGAGCCTTCTGGATCGCCTTTGCATCTGTTCCTGCCTTCCCGATGGCGTTGACGAGGATCATAAAGGCGTCATAACTGGAGGCCCCAACCATATCCGCATCTTCATTGTAGGCCTTTCGGTAGTTTTTCAAGAAATTTTGAACCAGTGGCCGGGGGTCATCCCGATCAAGATTTGTAGCAATGATGACACCCTCTGCGGCCGGCCCGGCAATCTCCAAAAACTTGGGGGAATCAAAACCTTCTTCTCCCAATATCTGGCTTGTAATTCCCAACTCCTTCGCCTGGCGGCATATGGAAGCTGCCTCATTATAATATCCTGCGGCAAAGATTAAATCAGGATTTCCTTCCTTGATCCGGGTGAGGTAGGGACGAAAATCTTTCTCCCCTGGGAATTTGTACATTTGCTTGGAGAGGATCGTTGCTCCCAGTTTTTCTGCCCTGGCTGCGAAGCCTGAAGAAATGGCTCTTCCAAAGTCATTGTCCATAAAAATAAGAGAGATTTTCTTGGCTTTAAGATTCTTCACAGCAAATTCAGCAGCCGCTGCCCCTTCAATCTCACCGAGAAAACCGTTTCGGAAGCAAAAATCGTTGGGCTTTTTTTCTTTTGGATCCCAGGTGACATCGGGATGTACGGCATAACCCGCCACCATGGGCATTCCAGCCTTCTGAAAAATTGGCGCAGTCACTCGGGTGGGGCCGCTATAAGAGCCACTGGCCACGCCGACAACCCTGTCTTTCTCAATCAGCTTGTTGGCGATGGCAACCGCTTCCTGAGGGTTCAGCCGATCGTCATAGATAATTAAGTTTACTTTTTTCCCTTTGATCCCCCCTGCATCATTCACCTCTTTCAGTCCCTGTTCTACCGCATTTTTAGCGCTCGCGCCGTCAGCAGCCGCAGGCCCTGTGATGGGCATGCACAAGATGTTGTAGGGGCCCAATTCATTGAGCCCTACTAGCGGGCTTGATAAATCAAGCCCCTACAATTGTGACACAGTCTCTAAGGGTGGGGTTGTCAATTAACCTTTAAATAATTTATGGAGGATTAATGTGAGTGCGGATACTCCGATCAGGGAAAAGATGGCGACAATGATAAAAAGAACGATCCAGCGCTTCTTTTCGTCTTGTTCACCCATTTGTTCTCAATTCCTCACTTTCAATTCTTAACTCTTATTTAATCACCCTCTTTTCTCGCCAAAGCCTTTCAAATTCTTTTTGAAAAGTCGCCACCACTTCACTCTCATGGACCATCAAGATGTTCTCATAATTCCATTTTGCTGAGACTTCAGACCATTCAAAAGAACCCGTAAGAACTCGCTTCCCATCGAAGATGGCAAAGCGGTGGTTCATCACTCCTTTCTCTTTTCCTCCGAGCACCTTGACCGGTATTCCTTGACGGATCAAATAATTGATTTGGGAAGTTTTAATTTTTGCCTGTTTAGAATCCGCCACAATTCTCACCTTGACGCCTCGTTGTTTTGCTTTCACTAAGGCCTGGGCCATATCGAGGGAGGTAATTTCATGAATCGCCAAGTCAAGAGTTGAAGAGGTGGACTCCATTTCCTTCAGGATATTCTCTTTGATGCTCACCTCTGGAGAAAAGAGTGTCTCGATCTCTGCGATCGCTGGGGATTCTTGGAGGGCCCATAGGAAGAAGAGAAGAAGAAAGAGTCCCCTTTTTTTCACTCTTTCCATTCTCTTTCCCTCACAATGGTACTCGCTCGATATAAAAAATAGACGGCCATTGCATTAAATACGGCAAAAATGAAGATGGCCAACCAAATAGGTCTATGAAGGTAGATAAGATAAGATAACAAAATACTTGCTAAGATAAAGAGGCTTCCCGAGAGGTAGACGATGTATTGTTTCCATTTAAAATGGCCCTGAATCCGCTTCAGTTCATCTGTGAAGAAAACCATGAAGAGGACTAAAGCGATCAATACGAAAGAAAACAGGACAAAATAAAGGAAGTATAAATCCATGAAATGAAATCCTGAAGGACGAACCTCAAACTTCTCATTTATAGTCTATAGTCCAAAATAATTATACGTAGGGCAGGGCTTTAGCCCTGCTTAAAGCAAGCCTAAAGGCTTGCGCTACATTTTCATACGTAACCTTATTGATGACGTCAACAATAGTTTTTCATATCATGAAGAATAAAGTCAAGATAAAAATCTTTCCTCTCTGGATTCTATGGTCTTAGCCACCACATTCAAAATCTGATTGAAATCGAAAGGTTTTGAGATAATAAAATCAAGACCATACTCCTCCATTTTACTTCGACTCATTTCTGCTCCCCATCCCGTAATCATTCCTACGGGTGTGTGGGGACTTATCCCTTTAATCCTCCTACATACCTCCCAACCTGAAATCCCGGGCATTCCCAAATCGGTGAGAACTATATCAAATTTTCCTTCTTTAAAAAGTTGAACGCCCTTTTCTCCATCCTCTGCCAGGGTCACCTGATGGTTGACCTGAGCGAGAGTCCGAGAAAGGACGCTTCGGACAAACTCCTCGTCATCGATCACCAGGATACGAGCTTTTCTCCCTTTTATGATAGCTGGTGAATCGGTCGCTTTTTCTTCTACTTTCTCTCCAATGGGCAGAATAATGGTAAAAGTCGTTCCATGTCCAACTTTGCTCTCAACTTCGATTTCTCCCCCATACCTTTTGATGATTCCATAAGACATGCTTAACCCAAGCCCTGTATTGGTGAATGGTTTCGTCGTAAAAAAGGGCTCAAAAATCTTCTTTTTCACTTCTCCTGCGATTCCCATTCCGGTATCCGAAATCTGGATAAAGACTTTCTTTCTCTTCTGAAAGGTATGGATTTCGATCTTTCCCCCTTCGGGCATCGCCTCAATCGCATTGAAAATCATATTGGTGACGACCTCCCTCAATTCAGAGGCGTTCCCTGACACCGAAGGAATTTCCTCAAAATTTGAAACGATTTCAATATGGACTCCCCTGCTTTGAACCTCGTCCTTCCATTTCGGTTTGGTAATCTCAATGGAATCTTTAATGATCGAGTTGATATCCACCTTAAAAAGTTCCTGATGAACTCTCTTCCTCGTAAAGTCCTGAAGCCGTCGGACCGTCTGGGCGCTATCCTTTGCGACTTTTTCAATGATCTCCAGGGCTTCCTTCGTCTCCTCGTCTTGAACGGTATGAAGCAGGAGTTGAGTATTCCCGAGGATGGCTGCTAAGGCATTGTTGAAATCGTGGGCCACACCGCTGGCCATTTCCGCAAGAGATCGAAGTTTTTCAGCCTGGAGCAACTGCTCTTCCATCTTTTTCTTTTCAGTGATGTCTTTAAGAATGACGATAATTTTTACGTTCCCTTTCGAATCTTTTATGCTCCGGGCACTGATCTCCGCGTTCTTAACCCCTCCATCTTTCCGAAGAATAGTTAATTCAAAATGAGGTGGTAACTTAATCCCTTTCTTTCGTTGGGCCTCTCGATCAGCCAAAAAGCTCTTGCTCTCTTCATTCAGATAATCTCTAAAATCCGTCCCGATTAATTCCTCACTGTTATAGCCCTGGATCTCTGCCAACTTCTCATTGACATATTTAAACCGATAATCTCCTCCAATAACGCAGACTCCATCCATGGTGCCCTCAACCACTGTCCTGTATTTTTCTTCTGACTGGTTAATCTCCTCTTGTAAATGGATGTTTTCGATGAGTGTAGCTAATTGACTACCGACGATGTTAAACAACCGGAGATCATCTTCTGAAAAGGCGTTCAATGCTTTGCTCTGTGCATCAATGACTCCGATTACTTTTTGACCCCGCTTTAGAGGTGCACATATTTCAGAACAGATGCTCTCGTCGCCACAGACATATCTTGAATCTTCGCTGACATCGTTCACTAAGAGAGGTTCCCCCTTCTCAGCCACCCATCCTGTAATGCCTTTCCCCACGGAGAGCCCAAGTTTTCCAATATCCTTGATAGAAAGATCATTATAGGAAGCGGGGTGCGGCATCAATCTCTTGGTATTTTCGTCAACCAGCAAGATACCCATTGCTTCAAATTTAAAGAAATTATTTAGAGCACTCATGATCTCTCTCAGCATTTTATCTAAGTTTAACGAAGTGGCAGAGATCTTCATGATCTCATAAAGGATAGTAAATTCATCCAGCCTCTTTTTCGTCTCCTCAAAGAGTAAGGCGTTTTGAATCGAAATGGCTAACCCAGGCGCAATGGAACGTAGAAAATTAATATGATGATCTAAAAAATAGTTGAGGTTTTTACTTCCAAAATTCATCGTGCCAATGAACTTCCCCTTATATTCCAATGGAAAAACCAATGAAGAGCGAATCCCTTCTTTTAGTAACTTTTGATCAACCCAGAAATCGCTTTTCCCGGTATCCGGCACAATGATGGGCAGGCCTGTACTCGTTGCTTTTGCAAAGGGTGTTCCTTCTTTTGGATAGGTCACCCCCCTCACCAACTCTTTGGCCTCATAATCCTTTTCCAAAGCAAAATATCGAAACCCCTCTCCTCTTTCGTCCAATAAGGTGATAGTCATCCTTTCGGAATCGAATACCTTCTTTAATTCAGCATGGACGGCTTTGATCACCTGCCTCACATCGAGACTGGAGGCAAGGATTTTGTTGATATTATTAACAACCTCTTTTTCCATTTCCAATCGTTTCTCTTCAGTAATTTCTCTGGCCAGATCAACCACCGCCACCACTTCCCCTGTTTCATCATAAATAGGGAAAGTATAGTACTGAAAAATACCATTTAAATATTTACTATCTCTTTCCCCGGATTCAGCTTTCCTGGTCTCAAGCGTCTTAGAGATATAACACCCTTCGCAAGGTTGATTGCTTTGATGGAGAGTCTCAAAGCATCTCTTTCCAATTGTTTCATCTGGTTTCAATCCGAACCGTTTAAACGCCGCCTTATTGGCACGAATGATTCGATAATCTTTATCTCGGATGGTGATCAAGTCGGTAACCGCATCGAAGGTGGTTTCCCATTCTGATTTGGCCTCCGCTACATTAGAAAAGAGCTTGGCATTCTCAAGGGCGAGTCCGATCTGGTTCCCAATGCTCTCCAATAAATTTATTTCTTTTTGAGTTAAAATTCGTTGAGTGCGAGTTGCCAAATTGATTGCTCCAATGGTTCGATCTTTTGCGAAAAGCGGAACGCTTACCAGAGACTGAATTCCATCCTCTTTCAGGAGGTTTTGAAGTCGAGGAGAGGGATGTTCATCAATCTCTATGGCCAAGGGTTGCCTTTTCTTAATAGCCTCCCCGGCAAGACCTTCTCCTATATCAAACTGGCTCGCTTCATCCAGGAAACGAGTTGAATATCCTTTTTGAAATCTCGTCTCGAGTGTCTTTTCGTCCTCTTGCAAGATGAGGGCCCTCCCCATTTCAAATCCAGTTAATTCTATGATATTATCGAGTGCCACTTTTAGAACTTCATCGAATTTGAGGGATTGGTTGAGGAGGTTGCTCAAATGATGGAGAGTCTGAAGTTCCTCCGTTCTTTGAAAGAGATCTTCTTCTATCCTCTTCCGTCCCGAGATGTCCTTAATAATCCCCTCATAGCCAAGAATATTCCCCGCTTCGTCTTTCCTCACGCTTGCGGTGATGAGAACATCAATCGGAGTTTCATCCTTTCTTTTTAGTTTGACCTCAAAATCTTTGATAAAACCTTCTTGGGCGATCTCATTTTGAAATCGATTGCGATCCTCTGGATTGAGATAAATATCTCTTACATGAATTTTCATCAATTCTTCTTTGCTTGCAAAACCAAACATATTTAATCCTGCCTGATTGACATCGATGAATTTGCCGTCCACCGAAGTGAGATAAACCATATCTTTTGACTCTTCGAAAATCCTTCGATATTTTTCTTCAGCTTCTTTTAAGGCCTCTTGAGATTGCTTTAAATCCTGAATCATCTGATTGAAGGATTCT
>PEUO01000125.1:2812-9258 GCA_002780715.1 Deltaproteobacteria bacterium CG03_land_8_20_14_0_80_45_14 | reverse complement strand
GGGGCGCTTTCTTCTATTCGTTTGCATTATTTCAAATCCCAATGGGGCCAATGCTCGATCGAATTGGCCCCCGTTTTGTCGTCACCTTCTTCCCGCTAATCGGAGCATTGGGCGCTTTTCTCTTTGCTTCTGGGGATTCATTTACCATAGCCCTTCTAGGAAGGATCCTGATTGGCCTGGGAATGGCTTCTACTCTTATGGTTGCGATGAAAGTCTTCACTGTGCGGTTTCATCCAGAGAAGTTTGCCACCCTTATAGGCATCCTCTATGCGGTGGGAACTTTGGGCAATATTTTTGCTGCCTCTCCATTAGCCTATTTCACCTCCACCATTGGATGGAGGATGACTTTTATTCTTGCCGGTATCATCACCACCTCCCTTGCCTTATTAGCCTTTTGGGTTTTGGGAAGTGAAAAGGGAAAGGAGGAGAGCCTCGTTTCTTCTCATCCTTCTAAACCGGAGATAGGGATTCTTCAAATGCTTCGACTGATCCTGGGATCCTTTGCCTTCTGGCAAATCGGAGCCATCACTTTCTTCAGATATGGGACCTTTATTGGCCTCCAAGGTTTGTGGCTAGGTCCTTACCTGATGGATATCAAGGGATATTCCCCTGTCCAAACAGGCAATCTGTTAACCTTTCTTGCCATCGGGATGATTCTGGGAGGTCCTGTTGGAGGCCGCCTCTCCGATCAAACCTTTCGTTCGAGAAAGGGTGTTGCCCTCTGGGGATTCAGCCTTTACAGCCTGAGTCTCTTTCCCCTCATCGGAGTGTTGAAGATTCAGAATCCTTTCTGGTTTAGCCTTATCTTCTTTTTCATCGGTTTTTTCAGTGGGTTTGGAATGGTGGTCTATTCCCATGCCAAGGAACTTTTCCCCATCGCTATCTCAGGCACTGTGATGACATGGGTCAATTTTTTCACCATGGCGGGTGCAGCCGTCTTCATGCCGGTATTAGGAAAAATCATTGAATCCTTCCCTCACATTGGTCATTCCTATCCCGCTCAAGCCTATCATCTTTCTTTTCTCATTTGTTTTCTGAGTATGGCAGCGAGCGTAATCTTCTACGCCTTCTCCAAGAAAAAATAGATAGGGAGATGGGGGGATGAGGCGGTGGGGAGAAAAAGATATAAAGACTTTCACCCTATCTCCTCAACTCCCCAATTTTTTCTTTATTCGGCGGGAAAATTCATCCGGTCCCCATAAGGCTGGTTTCCTTGATTTACACCCCATGGGATGATATTCTTTAAAAGAGGGCTTTATGATTCTGAAAATCTTGTTGGGTATCATCCTGAGTGGGGTGGTTGGGTTTGGTCTAAGCACTCTTACTCGAAGCATCGGAAGTTCCTGAGTCTTCACCTGTAACCCTTACATCTCCATCCCATTGGGGGCTGTGGTGGGGTTACTCTTGGCCTTAGGTTAAGGCCAAATAATTAACATAAATTTAAGGGTCCAAGGGGTCAAGGGTTCCAGGGGTCTAGTGAAATGTTCTAAGATTTAAGGCCATTAAGACACAAAGACGCTACGACGTAAAGACACTTTTTTAAAAGCAAATACTTGAACCCTTGAATCCTCGAACCCTTTTGAAGGAGGTTGTCATGCCCCAATTAAGACAGGATCCAACTACTAAAGAGTGGGTCATCATTGCAACGGAGCGTTCAAAGAGACCTCACGATTTTAAAAAGACCGAACCTGCCATAGAAAAACCCTCCTTTAAAGAAGATTGCCCCTTCTGTCCAGGCAATGAACGCCTCACCCCTCACGAAACCCTCGCCTATCGAACCGGGGGGCCAGCAGATAGTAAGGGTTGGTGGGTCAGGGTCATTCCCAATAAATTTCCCGCCCTCTCCCCAGAAGGAAGTCTGGAGAGAAAGGAGGAAAAGGGGTTTTTCAGGATGATGGATGGAGTGGGAATCCATGAAGTGGTGATCGAAAGCCCCCTCCATAATCAACTCCTCCCCTTGATGGAGGATAAACAGGTGGAGGAAATCTTACTTACCTATCGGGAGCGATACCTTGCTTTAAGGGAAGATCCCAGGATCAAATTGATCATCATCTTTAAAAACCATGGCGAGGCAGCGGGCACATCACTCGATCACACCCATTCCCAACTTGTCGGCACAGCGGTCGTCCCTTCCAATATTCGAAAGAAATTGGAAGAGGCAGCCCGCTACTATGATGACCATGGGAGGTGTGTCTATTGCGATTCGATTCAAGAGGAACTCAACTTCGGGAAGAGGCTCGTGATGGATACTGAAAAATTTGTCGTCCTCCAACCCTTTGCATCCCGGCTTCCTTTTGAAACATGGATCATTCCCAAAGAACACCAGGCTTCGTTCGGCTTAATCTCTATGGAAGATTCAAAAAGATTTGCGAAGATCTTAAAAACGACCTTGTTTAAACTCTATTCCATGCTGAACAACCCTGATTATAACTTTGTCATCCATACCGCTCCTATTAAGGATGAAGGGGAGGACTACTATCACTGGCATCTTCAAATTACCCCGAGGCTGACCACCCCGGCAGGATTTGAAATGGGATCTGGGATTTATATCAATGTTTCTCTTCCCGAAGAGACCGCTCAATTCCTGAAGGAAGGATAATGCAGAGCTCTTTGGTTTGAAGCGGGCAGAATACCTGGAGGCTTTTTTCAAAAGTATCCATTGGAAGGCCGTAGAGGATAGGCTGAAGTAAACCCCGTTAGAAAGGGCAAGGCTTTGACCCCGCCCTCAATAAGGAGCTCATGTTTTCAATTTCAACCATCCCCAGAATAAATGCTGGAGCTTTCTAACGGGGTAAACGAAAGAGAGGGGGCAACAATGACGAATATCATTCTTTACTTGCTTTTGGGATTGGTCGCCGGAACCTTTAGTGGTCTTATTGGCATTGGTGGAGGGACAATCATCGTTCCTGTATTGGTTTTTTTATTCGGCTTGTCCCAACACCAGGCTCAAGGCACAACCTTGGCATTGTTGGTGCCTCCTATTGGTTTTCTTGCTGCATGGACATACTATAAGCAGGGGTATGTGGATTTAAGGATAGCCGCCTTAATTTGTATTGGTTTCTTTTTGGGTGGTCTGCTGGGAGCGAGGTTTGCCACCAGACTCTCTAATGTCGCTTTAGAAAGGGTATTCGGGGTAGCATTGCTTCTGATCTCGCTGAAGATGATATTTGCCAAATAACGACCATTAAAGAAATGGCCAAGGTAGAAAACCAGTTTGAGATATATCGACCTGCATTCTGGAGCATCCCTGCCCCTGAACTCTTCCGGCAACTTCAAACAACACCGCAGGGCTTGACGAGCAATGAGGCTGAACAACGAATCGCTCGCTATGGATTCAATCTTCTAAAACCCAAAAAGAGATCGGACACCCTATCGCTACTCATTGCCCAATTCAAGAGTCCAATCATCCTCATCCTTCTCTTTGCGGCGGGATTGTCATTTTTCCTCCATGATCCTGCCGATGCCTTCATTATCCTCGTGATTGTTTTGATGAGCGGTCTTCTTGGCTTCTGGCAGGAACGAGGAGCAGTCGATGCAGTCGATAAGTTGCTTGCCATTGTGCAGATCAAAGCCACAGTGCTTCGAAATGGTGCCTCAGAAGAAATCCCCGTTGAAGAGATTGTCCCAAGCGACATCGTCGTCCTTAACGCAGGCGATGTGATCCCCGGAGACTGTCTTCTTCTTGATTCCAAAGATCTATTTGTGGATGAGGCCACATTAACGGGCGAAACCTACCCTGTAGAAAAAGCACCCGGGGTTCTGCCAACAGAAACACCGCTCAGTCAGCGGATAAATTCTCTCTTTATGGGAACTCATGTGATCAGCGGAAGCGCGAAGGCATTGGTTGTCCACACCGGTAAGGAAACTGAATTTGGCAAAGTTTCCGAACGGCTGAAACTCAGGCCGCTGGAGACAGAGTTTGAACGTGGCGTCAGGCGATTTGGATATCTTCTGATGGAAGTGACCTTGGTGCTGGTGATTTCCATCTTCGCCATTAATGTCTATTTTACACGGCCCGTCTTGGAATCTTTTCTCTTTGCAATGGCCCTTGCTGTAGGGTTGACGCCGCAACTGCTGCCTGCAATTATCAGCGTCAATCTTGCCCACGGTGCCAAACGCATGGCCATCGAGAAAGTGATCGTCAAACGGCTCGCCTCGATTGAAAACTTCGGGAGCATGAGTGTGCTCTGCTCCGATAAAACCGGTACCCTGACCGAAGGGGTGGTACAGTTACACTCTGCACTTAATGTTCACGGCAAGGAAAGCGAAAAAGTTCTTCTCTACGCCTATCTCAATGCCTTTTATGAGACGGGTTTTGCAAATCCCATTGATGAGGCAATCCGCACTCATCATCCCTTTGATGTATCTCTCTATCAAAAACTGGATGAAGTGCCTTATGATTTTATTCGTAAGCGTTTGAGTATCTTAGTCTCAAAAGGGGAACAGAATCTTATGGTCACGAAGGGGGCGTTCCCAAATGTGCTTGCTGTTTGTTCGTCAGCGGAAATTTCTGAAGGAACAATTGCGAATATCGCTGCCGTGCAGGAACAGATCCAGCAGCGATTTGAGGAAATCAGCCATAAGGGGTTTCGCACATTGGGGATCGCTTACCGTGATGTAGGCTCAGCCTCTCTCATCGCCAAAGATAATGAAGTTACCATGACGTTTTTGGGATTTTTAATTCTCTTTGACCCGCCCAAACCTGGGATTAACCAAATCATCAGTCAAATGAAGCATCTCGGTGTTTCGCTGAAGATCATTACGGGAGACAACCACTTGGTCGCTGCCAATGTGAGTCAACAGGTGGAATTATTGAATCCGCACATCCTCACAGGTCGAGATCTTCACCAGATGAGTGATGAGGCGCTGCTCAAACGAGTAAATGAGGTGGACGTCTTCGCTGAGGTGGAGCCGAACCATAAAGAGCGCATCATTCTCGCTTTGAAGAAAGCTGGACATGTTGTCGGATATATGGGAGACGGTATCAATGATGCTTCGGCGCTCCATGCTGCCGATGTTGGCATCTCCGTGGATAGCGCGGTGGATGTTGCCAAAGAGGCCGCTGACATTGTGCTGCTCGAAAAGGATCTCGGCGTTCTGGTGCAGGGTCTCTATGAAGGGAGAAGGACCTTTGCCAATACCCTGAAGCATGTGTTTATGGCGACCAGTGCAAATTTTGGGAATATGTTCAGCATGGCAGGGGCGTCCTTCTTTCTGCCATTTCTTCCTCTTCTACCCAAGCAGATTCTGCTCACCAATTTGCTGACAGACTTTCCAGAAATGACCATTGCCACCGACAACGTGGATAAAGAGATGGTTGAGAGACCTCGACGCTGGGACATCAAGTTCATCCGCAATTTTATGATGACATTTGGCATTCTGAGTTCGGTATTCGACTATCTCACCTTCGGTGTGCTTCTGCTTATCCTCCATGCCACGACAGATCAATTTAGAACCGGCTGGTTTCTGGAGTCTGTGATTTCTGCATCATCGGTTGTTCTCGTTGTTCGGAGCAGGAAGCCTTTCTTCAAGAGCAGACCGGGGAAGTATTTGTTGATAGCCACACTGATGATTGTTGGAGTAACGCTCATTTTCCCTTACACCCCCTTTGGAAAGACATTTGGATTTAGTCCACTCCCCATTTCATTCCTTCTGTTCATGGGGGTGATTGTGATCCTTTATATCATTGCAGCAGAAATAGCGAAAAGGGTCTTTTACAAGAGGTTGAATTTTTAATCCGTAGTGCTTTATGCTTGAGATAGGCATATGGATAGGGCATTTCCCTTATTTGGGGATTTTCGCTCTTATCATTCTTGGAGGAATGGGGTTACCCTTCCCGGAAGATACCACCCTCATGTTGAGTGGATTTTTAGTGGCTCATGGGGTGGTCAAACCCCTACCAACATTTTTGATTGTCTATTCCGGTCTATTAATGAGTGACTTTTTTCTCTATTCGGTCGGTAAGAAATATGGGAGAATGGTAGTAGAACATAAAAAATTCCACAGGATGATATCCCCTGATCGACTCTCAAAGCTTGAAGAGAAATTTAAAAAGAGAGATGTTTGGGTCATTCTGGTTGGAAGACATTTTTTAGGATTGAGGGCACAGATATTTCTGGTCGCCGGGGTGATGAGGATGCCCGCCATCAAATTTCTTATTGCCGATGCAACTACTGCGTTATTAACAATCGCTCTCATGGGTGGAATAGGTTATGCCGGTGGCAATAGTATTCAGATATTAAGAAAAGATTGGGCAAGAATTGAGCATATTGCCGTTGTCGTTCTTATGATATTATTCGCAGGCTGGATCGTTTTCAAATATTTTAAGGGTCATAAAAAAATGGAGGAAGATAAGAAGGGAGATAAAATTGAATTGTAGAGCAAGACTGAAGTGTAGTTTATGTTTTCTCATCTTTTTCCTTTGCTTTTTTTTCACGCCCCTTTCA
>PEUO01000125.1:0-2775 GCA_002780715.1 Deltaproteobacteria bacterium CG03_land_8_20_14_0_80_45_14 | reverse complement strand
AAATCACAAGGCGCCGTTGGTCACCTTCCAAATCTGGTATCGTGTTGGATCCCGGAACGAAGCATGGGGAAAGACAGGCCTCTCCCATATGCTTGAACATATGATGTTTAAAGGGACTGAGAAGATCGGTCCTGAGGAGTTTTCCAGGATCATCCAGGAAAATGGGGGAAATGACAACGCCTTCACTTCTCATGACTATACGGCATACTTCGAAAATCTCAGTGCGGATCGGGTCCAGGTGGCTATCGATTTGGAGACGGACAGGATGCAGAATCTCATTCTCCGAGAGGAAGACTTTCGTACCGAGCGAATGGTGGTGATGGAGGAACGGAGGCTCCGCACCGAGGATAATCCTCAATCTGTTCTTATAGAGCAAATCATGGCAACCGCATTTGAGATTCATCCTTACCATTGGCCTATTATCGGCTGGATGGAGGATATCGCCCGTTTCACCCTTGAGGACTTAAAAACCTACTACAAGACTTACTATAACCCCATCAATGCCCTTCTCGTTGTCGTGGGAGATTTTAAGAAAGAAGAACTCCTTCCCAAAATTGAGGAGGCCTTTGGCTCATCCCCGAAAGGAGTGGGTCCTAATCAGGAGAAGGATAAAGATCCTCCACAGATTGGGGAGCGAAGAATCCTTGTAAAGAAAGAGGCTCAGCTCCCATTCCTGGTGATGGGGTATCATGTCCCGAACCTCCGAGAGCAGGATAGCTACGTGCTTGAGGTGATCGCCACCCTTCTCTCCGGAGGAAAAAGTTCCAGACTTTATCAGGGTCTTGTCTGGGAGAAAAGACTGGTGCTCAGCGCCGATGCAGGCCATGATCTTCTCTCCCGAGATCCAAGTCTCTTCACCCTCTCTGCAGATTTACTTCCTGGAAAAGAAGTGGCTGAAGTGGAGAAGGCATTCGATCAAGAAATAGAGCGACTTCAGAGAGAACGGGTGGGGGAGCAGGAATTAAAAAAGGCAAAGAATCAGCTCGAAGCTTCTTTTATATTTGGGCAGGATTCCATCTTCAACCAAGCCAGGCTCCTGGCCCATCACGAGATTGCCATGAGTTGGAAAGCGATTGACGATTACATCCCTTCCATCCGAAAGGTAACTCCGGAAGACATTCAGCGGGTGGCAAAAAAATACCTCATCCCGGATAATCGAACCGTGGGAATACTAATTCCTCTTCCGCCTAAGGAGGGAAAGTCTTCTCCGGCAGAGCCCTCCGTAAAAGAGCGAATGATCATGTAGGGAGGTGAATTTAGAATATAGCGCGCTATTGAAAAAGTGTGAAAATCATGGATTTGTCAGTTGAGACCCTTCACGGAGCCTGCCCTGAGGGAGATTCTTCAGTCGCTACTCTCCTTCAGAATGACAGCAAGCGAAGGGTTCAGGGTGAAATGAAAAGGTAATTTCAGCAGTTCGTCAGAATTTTGTATTCAGAAAGGCAAAAATTTATGCATTTTATTTTTAGATTTTTCAATCCGCAATCCGAATTCCGCATTCCGAAATTGAAATCCCTTATCGCCCTCATATTTTTAGTGTTATGCGTAGGCCTGCCAGACGGCGGCCTCCGGGCCATGCCTCCAGTCCAGAGGACAGTGCTTCCCAATCGGCTTATCCTCATTGTCTGTGAGGAACACTCCCTCCCATTTGTCACATTCCAACTTCTCATTAATTCAGGGTCGCGTAAAGATCCTTCTGGAGAGGAAGGTTTGTCATACCTGACCGCCAGGGGTCTTCTTCTGGGAACTTCGATGCGCACGGTCACTGCCATCCATGAGGAGCTGGATTTCATGGGAGCCTCCCTCTCTTCTTCTTCAGGCAGAGATTCTGCCACGCTCAGCCTCCAGGTTTTAAAGAAGGATCTGGACAAGGGATGGGATCTCTTCATGGAGGCGCTCACCCAGCCCACCTTTCCTGAGGAGGAAATCAAGAGAGAAGTAGAAAAGACGCTGGCAGCCATTCAATCCGCAGAAGATCAGCCCGATGAGGTCGCAGAAAAAGAGTTCCAAAGAGCGCTCTTTCTCAACAGTCCTTATGGCCACCCTGTCGAAGGAACAAAAGAATCACTTCCTCGCATTACACGGGAGGCCATTGTTCGATTCTACCGCACCTATTACCATTCCAATAACGCCATTCTGACCGTTGTGGGGGATATCTCTGCAGAAGAAGTGAAGACAAAACTTCTTCCAAGCCTTGCAAAATGGCCGATGGCCGAGATTCCTAAAATTCCCTTTAAACCTTCCTTTGCAAGAGAGCCGAAGACAGTGAAGATCGACCGGGGGATCACGCAGGCCAACATTATCATGGGCCATGCCGGAGTAAGCCGAGACAATCCAGACTACTATGCCCTCACTGTCATGAACTACATTCTGGGAGGTGGAGGTTTTTCCTCCCGGCTGGTGGAGGAAATTAGAAACAAGAGGGGGCTTGCCTATTCTGTGGCAAGTTTTTTTGATCCCGGAAAATATCCGGGTTCTTTCCAGATTGTCCTTCAGACGAAAAACACCTCTGCTCGTGAGGCCATTGCCCTCTCCCTTCAGGGGGTGGAACGGATTCGAAAAGAACTCGTTTCAGAAAAAGAGTTGGAAGGGGCAAAGAAATATCTCATCGGAAGTTTTCCCATGCGGCTCAATACCCAGGGAAAGCTGACCGGTTTTCTTACACAGGTGGAGTACTATGGGTTGGGTCTCGATTATCCGGAAAAATACTCCTTTCTCATCCGATCGATCACGCGGGAAGAAATATTCCGGGTTGCTAAAAAATATCTTCACCCG
>PEUO01000220.1 GCA_002780715.1 Deltaproteobacteria bacterium CG03_land_8_20_14_0_80_45_14 | reverse complement strand
TCGCTGCACCGATTTTGGGATGGAGAATAAGAAGTTTTTTGGGGATGGGGTGGTGACGGGTTATGGAAAGATTGAGGGCCGTCTGGTCTATGTGTTTTCTCAAGATTTCACTATATTCGGTGGCGCTCTGGGAATGGCTTTCGCTGAAAAGATTTGTAAAGTGATGGACCTCGCCATGAAGACGGGAGCGCCCGTGATCGGCTTAAACGATTCTGGAGGAGCAAGGATTCAAGAGGGTGTTGAGAGCCTCGCTGGCTATGCTTATATTTTTCTGAAAAATGTCCTCGCCTCTGGTGTCATCCCACAAATCTCCGCCATCATGGGGCCTTGTGCAGGGGGAGCGGTCTATTCCCCTGCCATGACCGATTTCATTTTAATGACCAAAAAGACAAGCTATATGCATATCACTGGTCCCGATGTCATTCGGGCAGCTATAGGTAAGACAGAGACTCCAAATGGAAAGCCTATCACCTCTGAATTATTAGGTGGAGCAAAGGTCCATATGGAAAAAAGTGGAGTCGCTCATTTTGCTGGAGAGAATGACGAGGATACGGTTCGCCTCATCAAGGAGTTGCTCCGATTCTTCCCGCAGAATAATCGAGAAAAGCCGCCGATCATTGAATGTACGGATGATCCCAATCGAATGGATGAATCTTTAAAGACGGCAGTGCCGGAGGATTCAAAAAAAGCATACGACATGAGAAAAGTAATTTTACCAACGGTGGATCATGGCTATTTCCTTGAAGTGCAGAAGGATTGGGCTAAGAACATCGTCATCGGCTTGGCCCGCTATAACGGGCTGCCCGTAGGTATTGTCGCCAATCAACCCAATTGGTTAGCCGGATCCCTTGACCCAGATTCGTCTGTGAAGGCTGGCCGATTTGTCCGTTTCTGTGATTGTTTCAATATTCCTGTTGTCACCTTCGTCGATGTCCCGGGTTTCCTTCCTGGAATGGATATGGAGGAAAGAGGGATCATTCGACACGGCTCAAAACTCCTCTATGCATTTTGTGAAGCGACTGTCCCGAAGATTACAATCATCACCCGTAAAGGTTATGGGGGAGCTTATGATGTGATGTCGAGTAAACATATCCGGGGAGATATCAATTACTGTTACCCTACCGCCGAAATTGCGGTCATGGGGGCAAATGGTGCAGTGAATATCATCTTCCGAAACGAACTCAAAGAGGCGAAAGATCCCAAGGAGGCGCACCAACGACTGGTCGCTGAATATCATGAGAAATTTGCCAGCCCTTATAAGGCAGCGGAATTAGGATATGTGGATGAAATCATCGAACCCCAGGAAACCCGTCCCAAGATCATCCAGGCTCTGGATATTTTGAAGACCAAAGTCGATGCCAATCCCTGGCGGAAACATGGAAATATACCGTTGTAAGCGGAAACTCGAAGCACGAAATCCGAATTCCGAAACAAATTCAAATGTCAAAAACTCAAAATCCCAAAACTGAGGACAATATTCGTTTTAAAAATTTGAACATTTGGATTTCGGATTTGCCCGCCCTGTTAAATAGGTTTTGGGTATTGTGGTTTGATATAGCACGATCGATCTGTCTGGGAAAAGCAAAGTGTTCCGCTTCGGGCGAAATTACTTAACAGGGTAAAGATTTCGATATTCGAATTTCGGATTTAAGATTTCTCATGAGGTGACACATGGCTAAAAACATTCGAGACGAATTTGAGAGATGGGGAAAAACCACCCTGAACAAAGCCATCTCAAAGGCGCCTGAACGAGAACCTTCTTTCAAAACGACTTCCCATATTGAATTGAAGCGCCTCTATACCCCTTTGGATGTTGCTGATCTGGATTACTGTGGTGAGTTGGGATTTCCTGGAGAGTTCCCATTCACCCGAGGAGTCCAGCCCACCATGTATCGGGGACGCCTCTGGACAATGCGCCAGTATGCAGGATTTGCCACGCCTGAAGAGACGAATAAACGATACAAATATCTCCTGGAACACGGGCAAACCGGTTTGAGCGTTGCTTTCGATCTCCCAACACAGATTGGCTATGATTCTGACCACCCCTTATCTGACGGTGAAGTTGGAAAGGTCGGTGTGGCTATTGATACTCTGAAGGATATAGAGATCCTTTTTGATGGCATCCCTTTGGATAAGGTCTCCACTTCCATGACGATCAATTCCACAGCCGCCATTCTTCTGACGATGTATATCGCTGTGGCAGAAAAACAGGGGATTAAAAGTGAAGTTCTTCAGGGGACGATCCAGAACGATATTTTAAAAGAATATGCAGCCAGGGGGACCTACATCTATCCACCTCTTGAATCGATGCGCATCGTTACCGATATTTTTGCGTTTTGCAAGGACCGCGTCCCCCGATGGAACACTATCAGTATCAGTGGTTATCACATGCGTGAGGCAGGTTGCACGGCTGTCCAGGAAGTGGCCTTTACTCTAACTGACGGCATTGCTTATGTAGAGGCAGCCATTCGGGCAGGTCTTGATGTAGACTCATTTGCCTCCAGGCTCGCTTTCTTCTTCTGCTGTCATAACACTTTCATTGAAGAGATTGCAAAATTCAGGGCGGCCCGAAGCCTTTGGGCAAAAATCATGAAGGAACGATTTAAAGCAAAAAGGGACGAGTCGTGCATGTTGAGGTTTCATACTCAGACGGCCGGCTGTTCACTCACCGCTCAACAACCCGACAACAATGTGGTGAGAGTTGCCTTTCAGGCTCTGGCGGCCGTGTTCGGAGGAACACAGTCGCTTCATACCAATTCCAGAGATGAAGCCTATGCCCTGCCTACGGAAGATTCTGTCAGGCTTGCATTGAGAACCCAACAACTCATTGCCTATGAAAGCGGCGTCGCCGACATGATCGATCCCTTTGGAGGGTCCTATGCGGTGGAGGCCCTTACGGATGAGATAGAGAGTAAGTCAATGGAATATATCGAAAAGATCGAAGCCATGGGCGGAGCTATCAAAGCCATCGAATCGGGTTACATTCAGGGAGAGATTGGTGAAAGCGCTTATCAATACCAGAAGGAAATTGAAACCAAGAAGCGGATCATTGTTGGATTGAACCAGTTTCAGATGGAAGAGGAACCTCTCAGGGATATCCTTCGTATCAAACCTGAGGTGGAGCAATATCAGAAGAAAAAACTCGCTCGAGTTAAAAAAGAAAGAAACAACACAAAAGTGAAGGAGACCTTAGCTGTTCTAAAGAAAGCTGCCCAGGGGACGGACAACGTGGTGCCTCCCATTTTAGAAGCGGTAAAGCTTTATGCCACCATGGGAGAAATTTCAGACACCTTAAGAGAGGTCTTTGGGGAATACAGAGAACGATGATCCAAATGCGGATTGCGCCTGCATGCCGGCAGGCAGGGATTGCAGATTGCGGAATGTAACTCAGCCCTTTAAGGCTGATACATCAGGGCTGAAGCCCTGAGCTACGCTCCGAATTCCGAAATCCGAATTCGGAAGGGAGGGATTATGGCCCGAAAGATTCGAGTGCTCATTGCAAAGCCGGGATTGGATGGTCACGACAGGGGGGCAAAGGTCATTGCACGAGCCCTGAGAGATGCTGGGATGGAAGTCATCTATACTGGGATACGACAGACCCCTGAGCAGATTGCCAACGCTGCCATCCAGGAAGATGTGGATATTGTAGGTCTCTCCAGTCTTTCCGGCGCCCACAACAATCTCTTTCCAAAAGTTGTTAACATTCTTAGGGAGAAAGGAGCGGAAGATATCCTCGTTTTTGGAGGGGGCATCGTCCCAGTCGATGACATTCCAGGGTTGAAAAAAGCTGGGATCAGGGAGATCTTTCAACCCGGCGCCTCCACAGAAGACATTATCAAATATATCAGAGAAAATATAAAATTCTAAATTCGAAGCACGAAATTCGAAACAATTTTAAATGACCCGAAAATGCGATAAAAATCTGTAACTCAACCCTTTAGGGTTGATCTTAATCAAGGCTGAAGCCTTGAGTTACAGGATTTCGGATTTGTTTCGCCTGCCTGCCGCAGGCAGGGATTTCGATATTAGGATTTCGAATTTTCCGAAAGGGGTATACCATGCTCAAGAAAATTAATCATATTGCGATTGCTGTGAATAACATCGAGGAGGCAGCCAAGTTCTACCAGACCGTCTTAGGTCTTAACCTCTCAGGGGTTGAGGTGGTTACCGCCCAAAAGACGAGGGTGGGATTTTTTAAGATTGGGGAATCTAATATTGAATTGGTCCAGCCTGCAGAACCGGATTCCCCTCTCGTAAAATTTTTAGAGACGAAAGGCCAGGGGATCCATCACATCTGTTTTGAAGTCGATGATGTAGAGGCAGAGGTGAAGGCCTTTCTCGAGAAGGGAGCGACGTTGATCGATCAGAAACCCAGACCCGGGGCTCACAACACGAAAATCGCCTTCGTCCACCCCAAATCCTCAAGCGGTGCTCTCATCGAACTTTGTGAACTTCCAAAGGGCCATTAGATATTTTACATGAAAGGGAACCCCCACACCTACCTGATTATTGGATGTGGTCATTTTGGAAGTCGGGCTGCAAAAAAACTCTTTCAAAAGGACCCTCGTTCAAAGATCATTATTATTGATAAAAACAAAAAGGCACTCCAAAAAGTTTCTCACCTTCCTATTCAAACCGCGGTCTGTGATGGCACACTCTATCTTAGCCAATTTTTTTCAGAGGGTCGAAAAGCTGACTACATTATCCCTGCTGTTCCACTCCACCTTGCCTTTGAATTTATTCTATTTCAATTAAAACCTTTAGGTGGAAAAAGAAGGAAGGTCCCTCCCATTCCTGGACTGCCCAATTCCATGATGGGCAAAACGGGCGATCTCTACACCAGCCTTGCTAATTTCTTGTGTTCTGAAGATTGCTCAGAACCTGCTCGATATTGCACGGCAACAGGGAAAAGACGTGAGAAACCTCTCTATCAAATCTTAAAAGATATCGAAGGGCCTTTTGAATCAAAGGCGATCCGCAGCCTTCAACTTGGCCCGGGAATAGGAGGATTTCAACCAAAAGCGCTGTTGGACTTGTTGGAGGATATTAAAAAAAAGATGAATTCAAATCGATCTGTCTTAATCAGCACCGCCTCCCGCTGCCATGGAGTTACCTCCGCGTTACCGTTCTGATATTTTTCTAACTTAAATAGTCTCCCATCATTTTCGGCGTGAGCGAATATCTTCACCTGAACCAAAAGCAGACCTGGCCTCCCAATAAATAGCCCTTGTTTTCCACTTTTTCCTGTACTTTTGATTATAGCCTGTAGGGTCATACCTATTAATCATGTGAATATTTTAAAAATTGTAATGCGTCAGAAGGTGTGAAAAAATTGAAAGGGTTCTCTGATTATGCTTTCTTAAGCCTTCGGTTGGATAAA
>PEUO01000130.1:168-5413 GCA_002780715.1 Deltaproteobacteria bacterium CG03_land_8_20_14_0_80_45_14 | reverse complement strand
TCCTCTTTATCGTAAACCTGAGGACTGTATTCGATAACAAGCGTATCTTCCAACCCATAGAAAAGATGACCGCAGCGGGGTTTAACTCTTATTTTATCTCCTTTTTCCAGAATCCTTTCTTGCTTTTGAAGAGTATCCATATCGATAAACGTGGCTTTTATTCTTCCTTGAAAGACATAGAAAATTTCTTCCTTTTTCTCATGGTAATGGTTCCCCCTTGAGAACCCTTTTCTGATCTCAAAAGCAGCTAAATGGCGCATCACTTCCTGATACGCAATCTGAACGAACTCCCCTCTTTCCTCCTCCCACCTTTTCGCTCCCGGAATTTCTTTTGTATTGGGCAGTTTTTCAATGGTCGCTTTATTCATAACATCCTCATCTCCATTATATTACAATGACCTGATTTCAGATTAAATTTAACCGTTGGATATAATTTTTTCAAATAGAACCCTTGCTCCATGAAAGATAGTTTTTAAGAGAAAGCATTTCCTGTTGATACGTTCGACGGCGCCAAACCCCGATTTTTAAACCGGGGTAAAAAACGCCGCTTCCTTCGGCAAGCTCAGGACACTGAGTCTATCGAAGTGCAGTATCAACCCTGAGCATACCCCGGGCTTTAGACCGGGGAGTCGAATGGGTTGATTCTTCATATATTTTAAATTATGATGCCTATAAAAGAGGAGGCCTATGAAAGTTTATACAGACAAACATGCTCGTTCGGGAATTGACACCCCGCTTCCTAAACTCGAATGTTTCAAAAATCAGTTCAAAAACTATGAGATTACAATCTCCATCCCGGAATACACTTCTGTCTGTCCCCGAACAGGATTGCCTGATTTCGGAACGATTACGATCTGCTACCTTCCTGATAAATGGTGCGTGGAATTAAAATCTCTAAAGATGTACATCTATGCCTACCGAAACTTAGGAATCTTCTACGAAAATGCGGTCAACCGAATCCTCAGGGATTTCGTCAAGGCCTCCAAACCCATTCAAGCAGTGGTCACGGGTGAATTTAATGTCCGGGGAGGGATGAAAAGCGTTATTGAAGCAAGGTACAATTCAAAGTCTTCCCCCATGAAATGACATAATTCCCCCCTCTCCCTCGAGAGACTGTGTCGTAATCGGTAAATTGGGGAACATGTCATGCTGAACTTGTTTCAGCATCTAATAGAATCAATGACTTATGAGACCCTGAAATAAATTCAGGGTGACAACCATTAATTATGACACAGTCTCTAAGGGGAGAGGAAATTTTTTAAAATGGTTTTTAAGAAATGGCAGAGGTTAAAAAGGTCCTCTTTCTCTGCACAGGAAACTCCATCCGGAGTCAGATGGCCGAGGGTTTGTTGAATGCTCTCGGTTCTGGGCAGTGGAAGGTTCAGAGCGCAGGGGTTTTCCCATCCTATGTCCATCCCTTAGCCATTCGGGTGATGGAGGAGATCGGAATCGATATCTCTCAGCAAACTTCAAAACCTGTGGACCAATTCATCAATGAAAAATTTGATGATGTCATCACCCTTTGTGACTATGCCGCTCAAGTCTGCCCGAATTTTCCTGGCCAAGGCAAAAGGCTGCATTGGCCTTTTGAAGATCCCGCTGCTGCTATTGGAACCCTTGAAGAAAGATTAGCGGTATTTCGAAGGGTAAGAGATGAGATCAAAACCAAAATGGAAGAGTTTATAAAATCTGAATCCTCTGAGATTCCTGATCCGATTGCTTCATTTAAATTTTAGTCCCCTGCCTTTTTCATTAGCCTCTCCCGAGCTCTCCCTACGTTTTCTTGAATCACCTCAATTTCAGAATCGGTCAAGTGGCTGAAACGGCCTTGAAGTTTTAAATACTCTTTTACGGGGACGACATGAGATTCTTCTTGAAGGGTGTAGGATATCCCATTCTCAATTTCATAAAGAGGAAAGACCCTTGACCGAACGGCAAGCCTTGAAATCTTAATGGTGAGTTCTGAAGGAATCTTCCAACCCGGGGGACAGGGAGAGAGGAGATGGATGAATCGGGTCCCTCGTATCTTCATCGCCTTCTTCATCTTTCTTAAAAAATCTTCTGGATAGGCAATCGTAGCTGTCGCCGCATAAGGAATCTGATGATCGGCCATGATGGCCATGATGTCTTTTTTTGGATTTTCTTTGGGCTGCATGACTGGAGTGGTTGTTGTCCAAGCGAACATGGGTGTGGCGGAGCTCCGTTGTGTGCCTGTGTTCATGTAACCCTCATTGTCGTTGCAGATATAAATGAAATCTTCATTTCGCTCTGCAGCGCCTGAGAGGGCTTGAAGTCCAATATCAAAAGTCCCCCCATCTCCAGCCCATACCGCTACTAATGTCTCATAATCACCTCGAATATTTAAAGCTGCTCTAATGCCTGAGGCGGTTGCCCCGCCTGTGACAAAACCAGCATGAACGACCGGAATTCGTAAACTGGAATAGGGCCAAGACCCTGGGATGATGGACCAGCAAGAGGCGGGGATGACCATCACGGTTTTCTCCCCGAGGGCCTTAAGGGTCAGCCGCATGCTAACGGC
The DNA here is from genome assembly GCA_002780715.1 of Deltaproteobacteria bacterium CG03_land_8_20_14_0_80_45_14. Classification (GTDB taxonomy): domain Bacteria; phylum Desulfobacterota; class BSN033; order BSN033; family UBA1163; genus UBA1163. The sequence continues at coordinate 2,874 of PEUO01000130.1, read as the reverse complement.
TGCCCCACATCCAGCACAGGCGAGATGGCCATGGCCAAGGTTTTCTATGGAAGGTATTTCTGTCTTTCTCATCTTTTTTCCATCTCATTGAAAATTGCAAATTTAGCATTGAAAAATGCAGAATGTTAGAAAATCACTTTGCACTTTGCAATTTACAATTTCTATTTTGCAATAGGTTTACTTCTTAAGCCCTAACCACAAAATCTCCTCTTCAGGCTGAGGGTGTTCCCATGTGTATCGAACCGCTTCTTCGATAAGCTCTGGTGTAATATCTCTCCCACCCAATCCTGAGATGAATCCAAAGACTTGAGGTCTCTCCCCTCTGGAATAGAGGGAAGCTCTTAATTCCTGGGCAAAGATGCCTCCCACTCCCGCCGAGAGATTTCTATCAATGACCGCTAACTTCTTTGCTCCTTTGATTTCCTCATAAATCTCCTCGGATGGGAAGGGTCGAAATCTCTTGATCTTTATTCCAGCGACGCTGACTCCTTTCTCAATCAGTTTCTGGATGACGATCCTTGAGGTGCCGGTCACCGTACCAGAGGTCATCAGAAGAATTTCGGCTTCCTTTTTCCCATATCTTTCAATGGCGCCATAACCGCGACTAAATCGGGATCTGAATTCATCGTCCACCTTTTTTGCAACCTCGGGAACCTGTTCCATCGCCTTTTGAATTTTGTATCGAAACTCTAAAAAATATTCCGGTGTGGTGATCACTGAAAAGGCCATAGGTTCCTGAGTATCGATTGGATATTCCGGACAGTAGGGCGGTAAGAATGGATCAACCTCCTCCATCGTGGGAATCTCTACAGCCTCGGAGGTATGGGAGAGGACATAAGCATCGAGGACAACCATCACAGGAAGCTTGACCGATTCTGCAATGCGATAAGCCTGGAGGATGGTGTCGAGGACTTCTTGATTATTTTCGCAATAGAGTTGAATCCATCCCGTATCCCGTTGAGAAAGGGAGTCGCTCTGATCGCTCCAGATATTCCATGGCGGGCCGATGGCTCGATTGACATTCACCAGCACAATAGGAAGACGAGCCCCAGAGGCCCAATGTAGCATCTCATGCATATAGGCCAATCCATGAGAGGAGGTGGCTGTAAAGCATCTCACCCCACCGGTGGATGCTCCAATCAGAGCAGCCATGGCAGAATGTTCCGACTCCACTTTTAAAAATATAGTTTTCAAGCGACCGCTTGCAATGAGCTCTGATAGCTCTTCAACAATCGTTGTCTGGGGGGTGATGGGATAGGCAGAGATGACGTCTACACGGCTCAATATCACCCCGTAGGCCACCGCTTGATTTCCTGTGATGACCTTTTTCATCTCGCCTCCTCTTTTAAAGAAATGGCCCCTCGGGGACATTCAGAAAAACAGATCCCGCAGCCTTTACAAAAATCGTAATCCATCTGATGGGAGAGAATTTCTTCTGTTTTTATGATGGATGCATCCGGACAGAAGACATAACAGTTCTCACATTCATTACATGTCCCACAACTGAAACATCTTTCCGCTTCTTCTAATGCGATGCTCTCTGTGAAGGTGGAGGTCGCCTCTCCAAACCCTTTGATCCTTTCTTTGACTGGACCTTTAGATTCCCTACGCCTTTTTGAAGGTTCGAAGTAGTCCGTATTTAATTCTTCAAAGGTGACGATATGGGGATTCATCGGTCTCTCTTCAGGATGGAGATGTCTGAAGATCGAGATGGACGGACCCTCTCCTATAAGAATTTGACGGATCGCTTCCTCCGCCTCTTTCCCCTTTAGGTAACAATCGATGGCCAAGGCAGCCTTTTTGCCCGAACCAATGGCATGGGCGACCGTTCGCTGGCTTGAAGTGAGATCTCCTCCTGAAAAGATTCCTTTGATGCCTGTGCTCCCATCCCTCTGTGTGAGAACGATCCCTTCTCTCTTCTCCATTCCTTCTGGAAGAAAGGAGACTTCAATTTCTTCTCCTGCTGCGATGATCAGGCTATCTGCTTCGATGGAAAAATTGGAATGGGGGATGGGGACTGGCCTTCTCCGACCACTCTCATCCTTCTCTCCCAGCTCCATTCGCAGACACTCCAAACGTTTCATGCACTCTTTTTGTTGAATACGGATGGGATTGACTAAATATCTTATCTTCACCCCCTCTTCAATGGCTTCCACAATCTCATCTTCAAAAGCAGGCATCTCCTCCTTTGAACGACGGTAAAGAATGGTCGCCTTCTTTCCCATTCGGATGACTGATCGCGCCGCATCGATGGCTGTATTTCCTCCGCCGATGATAGCAACCTTATCCCCTAACTTTACTTTCTTCCCCAGATTGATCTTTCTCAGGAAATCAAGACCGCTAAAGACACTCCTTCCTTTCTCGCCGGGGATATGAAGGCCTCTGCTTCGATGGGCTCCTGTAGCGATGAAGATGGCTTGATAATCCTTTAAGCCATCTAATGTTAAATTTTCACCAAATGGAATTCCTGCTCGAATCTCCACACCCAATGCCTCAATATTTAAAATTTCCCTATCTAAGACATCCTTTGGCAATCGATAGGAGGGGATTCCACTTCTCAACATACCACCTGCTAAAAATGAAGATTCAAAGACGGTGACATGATAATCAAGCTTTGCCAGATGATAAGCGCAACTCATTCCTGCAGGTCCAGATCCTATGATCGCAATCTTCTCCTTCCTTACACCTGGCGCCTTTTCTGTCTTC
>PEUO01000130.1:0-147 GCA_002780715.1 Deltaproteobacteria bacterium CG03_land_8_20_14_0_80_45_14 | reverse complement strand
TCTGAGACGAACCTCTCCAAGGCATGGATGGCAATCGGTTCATCATAGTCTCCGCGATTACATTTAGACTCGCAGGGATGAAAACAGACTCTGCCACAGATTCCTGGAAAAGGATTTTCCTCCTTGATCAAATTCCAGGCCCCTTCA
>PEUO01000077.1 GCA_002780715.1 Deltaproteobacteria bacterium CG03_land_8_20_14_0_80_45_14 | reverse complement strand
CGTGGGAGGACATCACAGAGGAATTCAGTTTGCCCAAGTTTAGGCCATCCTGGTAAACCTTCAGGTTTAACATAGGGGTTATACTTCCGTTTGGGCGGCGGGGTTTATAATTTCAAACCAAAGAAAATTCTTGACCTCACGGAGGCCTTCGTTACGAAACAGCATGACTACCCAAATGGAAAGGGAAATGGACTGATAAATTATTTTTTGATTTTTGTGAAGAGGAGGAACAGAAGGAAACTGCTCACTTTGATTATCGCCACCATGAAGCAGGATTCTTTTAGACCCAGAATAGGCAGAAGGAGGACACCCCCGAGTAGCCCTCCAAAGAACCCTCCAAAAAGATCCGCTCCATAAAGCAATCCGGCAGTTTGGCCGAGGGTCCCTTCTTTTGGGTGAGTGTCCATATAAATCTTGGTTGCAAGAGGAAACTGGAGACCGACCAAAGTCCCACACAGAAATGACATCATTAAGAAGGTCACATAAAATAGGACATAGATAGTGGTTTTCTCAACGTGATAGGATGGAATGGGGAATATAAATGGGAGAAGGGAAGAAAAGCAGATGACCCATAATTCCATGATTAGAAATAGTGAAGAATCCTTTTTTATCTTTTCCAAGCGTTGGGAAATGTAAAGGCTACTGAGTGCAACGCCTACCATAAAGGCGGTGACTAGGAGGCCAATCTGATGATAGAGGAAGCCATAAATGGTTTGAAAAGTAAAGATGATGGCTAGACCTAACATCATATCCGCAAAACCGGATGTGAATATGGCATAGGGAATGGAATACCTGGAAATATGAGGTTTCTTGATGAAAATGGCGAAAAGGAGGAAAGTCAAGATGGTTGTCAAAGTGATGGTCAGCTTAAGACTAAATCCCTCAAACCATTTAAATATCCTTGTTAGATAGGGCGAGGAGAGGGCGTTCCAGTAAGAAAGATTGAAAAAAACAGCTATTGGATGAAAATCGGAATTAATGCGAACCCTTCTTCCCTCCACTGATTGCATAAACCATCTCAGCCATCTTTCATGAAGCCGGTATTCTATATAAGTCTTGGTAAATAAGTTGGTTTTGATTTTTCTCTCTTCAAACCGTTTGATCATTTCTTCTGCATTTACCCTTTTCAGTTGAATAGAGTCTGAGGCGAGGTAGAGATTGGTATCACCCGGGATGATTCTCACATACCGATAAACGCTCTTTAGGGTGTCTAAAATACACCCATTCAGATCTTTTAATTCTGGACTGAGATAGGTCAATGAACCAGGAAGGGTTAAAACAATGATCCCATCTGGGTTTATCTTCCTTTTGGCTTCCGAGAAAAATTCAGATGAAAATAGTCTGTTCGTCTGCAATTCTTGAGGTGAAGAAATTCCCATGAAGATGATATCGAATCGATCTTGTATCCTTTTGACAAAGAACCGTCCATCCATATAATGAATCTTCACCCTTTTGTCTGAAAGCTCGATTTTGGTTAATGGCGTTGAAAATTTTTGTATCAACTTCAGGAGGAGGGGATCAAGTTCAACATAATCCACACGAATCACAGGATATTTTAAGATCTCATGGATCATGCCACCCGCCCCGCCGCTCAGGATCAAAACGGATCTTGGTTTTTCGTGGAGGAGCATGGGGAAGTGAACGAAATCTTCGATGGAAGCTATGTCAGGAACAGGGGTGGTTATAGAAGGTACTCCATCGGTAAAAAAAGTGAATTGCTCGGCCCTTTTCGTGACGGTGATATTCCCGTAGATGGAGTTTTCATTGTGGATGGCATTTAACCTTCTCCACTGCAATTGGATGGAAGATAAATGAATCTCTTTGGATGCCGGGGTCAAAAACAAATAGGTAAAAAAGAATGTGAGGATGACCGAAAGGCTCCATAAGCCATTTCTAAGTTGAACGAATCGTAGTGCGTTTTTTGGCCAGAGGAGGAATATCGAAATGAGGGTATTCGTTAAGGAGATCGCAAAGGCGATTTCAAAGGAATTGAGATATTGAATTAGAAGGAAGGTTATGAGTAAACCGCCGATAATAGATCCTATCGTTTCGAGGACGTAGACTTTTCCAATGGAAGAGACATCTTCTCTGACGTATTGGGAGTAAAGTTTACAACCGTAAGTGAAAAGGGCACCATGGGGAAGGACGACAAGCAGAAGGATAGAGAACGAAGAGTAAAATATAGGGGCAAAGCCCACTGCCTCTCCTGGTGTGGCAATAAGGATATTTTTGAATGTCCGAGAGAGGTAGATAGCAAAAGGGAAGGCCATGGAAAAAATCAGTTGGAACAATACATAAATTTCAATTTTTCTTTCAGTCTTTTCGACGGATTTGCCAATGAAGAAAGATCCGATTGCTTCCAAGATCAGCCAGTTAGCGAGAATGATTCCAAGAGTAAGTTCATTGCCGAAAAAAGAGACGAGGAGCTCTCTTAATAGGACAATTTGAGCAACGATACCGCTCATTCCCATGATGAGCAAAGAGACCTTAAAGGATTGAACCTTCATATTTCTAATTGGGACCCTGAAATCGCTCTTACTTGTTTGGTCAGACGGTAACAAAAAACAGGGCGGAGGGCAATGGCTATTGACTTCCAAACTCATTCCACATTAATTTATTGATATGGGTCAGATATATGGAAAATTCCTATCTAGTCCTAAATTCACGAGACGGAAATTTTTCCAGTTTTGTAGAGCAAGTTTCTGCACGCTCTCCGCCGCATATCTCTTTGCTTTCCCAGACAACTCCGGGGCGCAATTGGCTAAGAAAGGTCTCATTAGGGCAAAACTTTCTCCGTATTTCGGTTTGCTCGGTGGGGGGAAATCCAATGTGAACTGTGTCCAAGGCAATGCCGCGTTCCCAAAGGTAAAAGGGGTTTTTGTAGAGTGCGAGAGAACCGGGAGGGGAAATATTATAGCCTAGTAAGTTGGCTACCTTGCGAAAAAGGCAGGCATTCTAAATGTAATCCACTCCAATGGATTCATCAATCAGGGTCCACTTCGAAATCTGTGCAAAGTGTTAGACGCAGCCAATATTGATTTGAAGGGGTTTACTGGAACTTTTTATCGTGATCTGTGTAGTGGTAAATTGCCTCCAGTAATCGAGACCTTGAAGATCATCAGGGAAGAAAAAATTCACATTGAGGTCACAAACCTCATGATTCCCACAACTAATGATGAGATGTCTTTGGTTAGAGAAATGTGCCTCTGGATAAAGAGGGAATTAGGGTCTCACACGCCGATCCATTTCCTTCGCTTCTATCCTCTGTACAAGCTCAGGAGACTCCCGCCCACACCAGTTTCAACACTGGAGGAAGCGCGGGCAATGGCTCTGTCTTGCGGCCTTGAATATGTTTATATCGGGAATATCCCAGGCCATGAGGGAGGGCATACGTTCTGCCCGAGGTGCAAGAAAATGGTAATCCAACGGGTGGGGTTCATGGTTGGAGAAATCCATCTGAAGAGTGGAAAGTGTGGATATTGTGGGAAACCCCTACCAGGCATCTGGACAAAATTATAGATGCTCCAGGTCCCATCATTTTCTCTACTCAAATACAGGTATGTTCGCCCCAACATATCCGGGAGATAAGATATTTAAAAACATTGATAGAATCGTAAAATTTCATTTGCAATACTAAGAAAATAAATTATCTACAACTGGAGGGAGCCCCTTTGGGGGGCTCCCTGTTCGCCACCAGGCAGGCCAAATTAGGTTTTTTAAAATCTAAAGGCTATCCCGGCAAGGATTGTGAAATCAGTCTCTGGTTTATTCAGGCCACCTTTGATGCCAATATCTATATCAACGTTTTCGGATATTGAATAGATCAGTCCGCCCAGTATAAAGGCAGGGTGTTTACTTGATGTTTTTTCAAGGTTCCTCTCTATGCCGATGTTACCAACCAACTTGAGGTTCTTTACCACCTCCAATTCTGATGCAAGGGATACATGCCATAGGTCTTTCCTATTCGCTTCTCTATCTTCCCGAAGTTTATATTCATTGCGCATATATCCGAGATTAAAATGGAACGCCCATGGCCCGACCTCTTTTGTTGTTATAAATGTAAGACCATGGGAGGACCTGCCGTTACCCAGCCCTTTCTTTTCGTTGCCTGTGGGGAAGGTAATGCCCGGCTTCAAGGCAAAACCCAGACCATCTTTTTCGTAAAATCTCCATTTGACTTCGAGCGACAGATCAGATATTCCGCTTTCTTTATTTTTAGTTGTTAATTCGTTATCTTCCCTGACCTTGAACCACTGAAATGGCATCCCGAGCACAATATCGATATTGTCCAGAATTCCATAAGAGAGTATCGTTCCTATTTCCCCACCTGTCTCTTTTGTCGTCAATCCTTCCTCTTTCTCTTTGTCATAATTAAATTCACTATTTACCTCAACTTGAAATTTTCCCTTCCCCTGTGTGCCGGTGTCATCGGTAATAAGGGGATGGGCAGCGAAGGCATTGGGCAAGTAGAGAAAATGAATCAGAGGGATCAACAAAACCAGAAATATTAAATTCCTTCTCATATTTATTCTCCTTTCTAATGGATTCAGATTTTAGAGAAATAGTTTTCCTATTTGATAAATCCCTACAGCTAAAAACCATCCCAGAATTAGACTGTATCCCAACGCAAGGAAAGTCCATCTCCAGTTTGTCTCACGTCTTATCGTTGCAATGGCCGCAATACACGGAATATAAATCAAAGACATCACCATAAAAGCATAGGCTGAGAGGGGAGTGAAATGGGTCAGGATCACTTCCTTCAGCCCAGCTTCCTCCACACCATAAAGGGTTCCAAAGGTTCCAACGACCACCTCTTTGGCTAAAATCCCAAAAAGCAAGGCCACCCCTGCCTGCCAGAAACCAAAGCCAGCGGGTTTAAACAGGGGCGAAAACGAGGAACCCAATTGACCGATGAAACTCTCTTTTGAGGCGTATTCGACCCCAAATGGAAGAGAGGCTAAAAGCCAGATCAAAATAACACCCAGGAAAATAATCGTGCCGGCCTTCTTTAAAAAAAGGCTTCCTCTTTCCCACATATGGATCAACACCCCTTTTATGGTTGGCATCCTATAGGGAGGGAGCTCCATGATTAATGGGGAAACCTCACCCCCGAAAAAGAGGCCCTTAAATATCCGGGCGACAATGATAGCCAAAATGATTCCAAGGAGGTAAAGGGAGAAAACAACCCATCCCTGATTCTCTGCAAAGAACGCCCCTGCAAAGAGGGTATAGATGGGAAGTCTTGCAGTGCAAGACATCAACGGGTTAACCAGGATGGTAAGGATTCGATCCTTTTCCGATTCCATGGTTCTCGCAGCCATAATCCCCGGAATATTGCAGCCAAATCCCATAAGCATGGGGATGAACGATTTTCCATGCAATCCCAAGGCATGCATGAATCGGTCCATCACAAATGCAGCGCGGGCCATATAGCCCGAAGCCTCCAGAATCGCAATGGCTAAAAAAAGAAGGAAG